>CALMLK010000213.1 GCA_937868035.1 uncultured Alphaproteobacteria bacterium | reverse complement strand
TTTCCTGACCGATGCTTTCGAACAGCGGCGTCGACATGTAGCGTTCGCCGGAATCGGGCACCATGAAGAGGATGCGGCTGCCCCGGGGTGCGGACCTGGCGACGGCAAGCGCCGCCGCCAGCGTGGCGCCGCTGGTGATGCCGCAGAAGATCCCCTCTTGTAGCGCCAGTTCCCGGGTGAGACGCAACGACTCCGCCCCGCTCACGGGCTGGATCGCATCGACCAAGCCGCCCTGCACCGCATCCTGCGTGAGGCGTGGCACAAAATCCGGCGACCACCCTTGCATCGGGTGCGGACGGAAGAGCACATGGCTGTCCGCCGGTGTTCCATCCGGCCGGTAGCGCTGCTCGGCCCCGCTGGCGAGGATGGGCACGTTCTCGGGTTCGGCCACGATGATGCGCGTGGCCGGGCTTTCGGCGCGCAGCACGCGGGCGACACCTTTGAGCGTGCCGCCGGTGCCTGCCCCCGTCACGAAATAATCCGGACCCGTGCCGCCAAAGGCCGCGAGGATTTCGCGCGCCGTCGTGGCGCTGTGCATGTCGGCATTGGCTTCGTTCTCGAACTGCCGCGTCCAGAACCAGCCATGCGCGGCGGCGAGTTCCCGCGCCTTCTCCACCATGCCCGTCCCCTTCTCGGAGGCGGGCGTGAGCACGACGCGCGCGCCGAGGAAGCGCATCAGCTTGCGGCGTTCCACGGAGAAGCTCTCCGCCATCACGATCACCAGCGGATAGCCCTTGCGGGCGCACACCATGGCAAGACCGATGCCGGTGTTGCCGCTCGTCGCCTCGATCACGGCCTGGCCCGGCTTCAGCGTGCCATCGCGCTCTGCCGACTCGATCACGCCCAGCGCCAGCCGGTCCTTCACCGAGCCCAGCGGATTGAACGCTTCGAGCTTGGCGTAGAGTTCAACACCCTCGGGTTCGAGCCGTGACAGCCGCACGATGGGCGTGTTGCCGATGGTCTGGAGGATCGATGTGTGAATCATGGACATGGCAGGCTCCGTGGAGGGCAAAGATCAAAGGCGGTTGTTCAGCCGCTCGAGACTGGCGATGCTGCCGATCTCCGAGCGGTGCAGGCCGATGTCGCGCAGGGCGGCATCAGGAAGTGCAAAGAGCGCGCGGCGCGTCTGTGCCAGTTGCAGGTGCTGGGTCCAGCGCACGCGCATGCGCCGCCACAGGCCGGAAGTGTCATGAAGTGAGGTCGTCATTGTCTTGGCTCCAGTTTTCTGCCGCGGCGCTGGCGTGCGCCGCCGGCTTTGATGCCGGGGCAATAGGAGGGACAGGACCTTTCCGTCCTTATCAGGGGCTGATCATTCGCTTACGTTTTGAGCCTGCCACGTCTCGCGGCGGCCTGCTGCCTGCGAGGGGTTGCGCCATGGCGGTCCCTGCAACCTGAAACATCACAATGATCAGGCAACGATCAGGCCGCGATAAGGACGTGGCGCCGGGCCTGCTTCTATGCAGCCGCACATGTCGCGCATGGTGCGCGGCTTCAAACGCGAAGCTCCGGCCACGCCGGAACCTTGCCTGGAGACACTCATGAAACATCTTCGCTGGGCCCTTGCCCTTGCCTCGCTTCTCGCCACCGTGCCGGCCTTTGCCAACACTGACATGAAAGCCCCGCTCGTCGATCACGTGCGCCAGGCCAATGACCGCTTCAAGGACGTGGCCGTCGCCACGGCCGAAGGCTACGCCCCCATCCCCTGTGCCAGCGGCCAGCAGGGTGGCGCCATGGGCGTTCACTATGTGAACGGCGCCTTGCTGAAGGATGGTGTGATCGACATCGCCAAGCCGGAAGCCGTGATGTACGAGCCCATGCCCGACGGCACCATGAA
>CALMLK010000212.1 GCA_937868035.1 uncultured Alphaproteobacteria bacterium | reverse complement strand
TTCGGGCAGGGGCGCAACTGGCCGCTCGGATCGGCACTCTCCATCACGCTCATGTTCATCGTGACCATCGCGCTGCTGTTCTATGTACGCAACGCCAATGCCTCGGGGTCCGGTCATGGCCACTAGGGCGCGCAAGACGTTTTCCATCCGCTCACAACCGGGCTTTGTCACCATCGCGATGCTGTGCTTCGCGATGCTCTACCTGCCAATCGCCACGCTCGTGTTCTACGCCTTCAATGCCGGCGTTTCCGTTGCCGTGTGGGAGGGCTTCTCGCTGCGCTGGTTCCAGTCGGCCTGGCAGAACGAGGCGGTGCAGGAGGCAGCGGTGCGCTCGTTCTATGTGGCACTGGCCGCGGCCATCATCGCCACGACGGCGGCCACCATGGCCGCGATCGCCACCACACGCACACCGCCCTATCCCGGGCTCACCTTCAAGTATGCCTTCATCAACCAGCCCCTGATGGTTCCGGAAATCGTGACGGCGGTTGCGTTGCTGATCGTGTTCTCGCGCATCAAGGTGTGGACCGGCTACAGCGGCATCGGATACCTGATCGCGGCGCACACGGCGTTCTGCATTCCCTTCGCCTATCTTCCCATCCGGGCGCGGCTTGAAAACATGGACCTGACGCTGGAGCGGGCGGCGGCCGATCTTTACGCCACGCCGTGGAATGCCTTCCGGCGGGTGACGCTGCCGCTGCTCTCGCCGGGCATGCTGGCGGGATTCATGCTGGCCTTCGTCATCTCGCTCGACGACGTTGTCATCACCGAATTCGTGAAATCCGCCGGGCAGGACACGCTGCCCACCTACATGCTGGGGCAATTGCGCCGCTCCGTGACGCCCGAAATCAACGCCATCTCGACGGCCTTCCTTGGCCTGTCGCTGGTGCTGGTAACCATCTTCTTCTTCCTCAACCGGAAGAAGTCGTGACACGACCAAACACAAGGGAGACTCTCATGAAACTGCTCAAATCTCTGCTTCTTGCCGCTGCTGCGGCAGTGGCGCTGTCGGGTGCCGCCAAGGCCGATGGCGAACTCAACATCTACAACTGGGGCAACTACACGAGCCCCGAGGTGGTGAAGAAGTTCGAAGACAAGTACAAGGTCAAGGTCAACATCACGGACTATGACTCCAACGACACGGCACTGGCCAAGGTGCGCGCCGGCGGCCACGGCTTCGACATGGTGGTGCCGTCAGGCAACTACATGCCGATCTGGATCAGCGAAGGCCTGCTGCTTGAAACGCGCCCCGACCAGATGGAAAACTTCAAGAACGTGGCGCCGGAATGGGTGCACGTGCCTTACGACGACGGCCGCCATTACTCGGTGCCGTGGCAGTGGGGTACGGTCGGTCTCTCGGTGCGCACCGACAAGTACAAGGGTGACATCAACACCTGGGGCATCATCTTCAACACGCCGGACGAACTGAAGGGCAAGGTCAACGTTGTTCCGGAAATGAACGACGTGATTGATGCGGCCATCAAGTACAATGGCGGCAAGCACTGCTCCATGGACAAGGAAGTGCTGAAGAAGGCCCGTGACACCCTGGTCAATGCCAAGCCGAACTGGATCGCCATGGAATACTCCACCATCGAGAAGATGGTGAAGGGTGACTATCTCGCCACCAGCGACTGGAACGGTTCCGCCATGCGCCAGCGCCTGCAGAACCCCGACATCAAGTACGGTTATCCCACGGAAGGCTTCACCACCTGGATGGACAACCTCTCGGTGCTGAAGGACGCGAAAAACGTGGAGAACGCCAAGCTCTTCCAGAACTTCGTGATGGACCCTGAAAATGCCGCGGGCCTCTCGGCCTTCGCCCGCTACGGCAACGGTATTGCGGGTTCCGACAAGTTCATGCCCGCCGACATGAAGGATGCACCGGAACTGGTGATCCCCAAGGAAATGGAAGGCCACTATGAATTCGCCACGGCCTGCCCGCCGGAAGCTGTCGAGATCTACACCAAGATCTGGACAGAGCTGATGAAGTAACACCCCTTGACGAGAGGAGCCCCCGCCCGCGACGGCGGGGGCTTTTTCACATGAGCAGCTACAAGAATTCAGAGCCGCGGCCCGCCATCATGCAGGGTTCGCCGCCGGCGCTCATTCCGCCGCGCATCGACTGGGACCGGCCGCCGTGGAACCGCTGGGCGTTCCAGCACATCCGCGAAATCCTTCCCACGGCCGAGGTGTGGCGAGGGCGTGGAGCATCACGCATGTTCGAACGCCGTGAACGCGACCTCGATGGACTTGCGGTGACGGGCGTGGGTGGCGAGACCACGACGCTCGCCACGCTTCTCGATGATACGTACACGGATGGATTTCTCGTGCTCAAGGATGGGGCCATCGTTCACGAGCGCTATTTCAACGGCATGGATGAGCGCACGCTGCATCTCTCGCAATCGGTGGCGAAGTCCTTCACAGGTGCCATTGCGGGCATCCTCGTGGGCAAGGGGCTGCTTGATGTCGAGGCGCCTGTCACGCATTACATTCCCGAACTTGCGGCCACGGCATGGAAGGGCGCCACGCTGCAGCAGGTGCTCGACATGACGACGGGTGTGCGCTTCTCGGAGGACTACACCGACCCCTATTCGGAAATCGGTTGGGTTGATGTGGCGTCGGGTTGGAAGCCGCCACCGCCCGGCACGGACCCCGGATATAACTGGCCGTCGCATGTCTTCGACGTCATCCTGCGATTGAAGGAGACCGAGCGTCCCCATGGCACCCGCTTCGTCTACCGTTCGATCGAGACGGACCTGCTGGCCTTCTGCATGGAACGCGTGACGGGCAAGCGCCTGCCGCAGATTTTCTCGGATGAACTCTGGCAGAAGATGGGCGCCGAGGAGAATGCGGCGTTCACGGTCGATCCCGCCGGCTATGCGCTGGCCGATGGTGGCCTGAACGCGTCGCTTCGCGACTATGGCCGCTTCGGACAATTGTTGCTCGAAGATGGCGGCGGCATCATCCCTGCCGCCTGGGTGGACGCGACGCGCAACGGCAATCATGCCATCTTCGGTGCGCCGTACTCCGAGACCCTGCCGGGGGGCGCCTACCACAACATGTGCTGGATCGAGGATTCCCGCGCGCGCAATCTCATGGCGCGCGGTGTGTTCGGGCAATGGATCTACGTGAACTACGACCACGCCATGGTGGTGGTGAAGCTGTCGTCGTGGCCGGACTTCCTCTCGCCTGCCTTCAGCATCGCCACGCACAAGGCTGCTCTGACCATCGCCGAACACCTCAAGAGGAACTGAAATGCCAGCCTTTCCCCGGCCTGCGCCGGGGTGACGGCGTTGCGTCCCTAGAGGCGGCCAGATGACTTGAGATAGCGGACGATTTCCGTCGCGGCGTCAGGGGCACTGGTCCTGCCGGTATCGATGCGCACCTCCGCAGTCTCGGGCGCTTCGTAGGGCGAGGTGATGCCGGTGAAGTTCTTGAGTTCGCCGCGGCGGGCCTTGGCGTAGAGGCCCTTCACGTCACGCTTCTCGGCTTCGGCGAGGCTGGTGTCGACGAAGACCTCCACGAATTCCTCCGTGCCGATGCGTTCGCGCGCCATGAGGCGTTCGGCCCGGAAGGGCGAGATGAAGGAGACGAGCACGATCAACCCCGCATCGGCCATCAGGCGAGCGACTTCGGCCACGCGGCGGATGTTCTCCACGCGGTCCGCATCGGTGAAGCCGAGATCACGGTTCAGGCCATGGCGCACGTTGTCGCCGTCGAGCAGATAGGTGAGGTGGCCATCCGCGTGGAGCTTCTTCTCCACCAGGTTCGCGATGGTGGATTTGCCGGCGCCCGACAATCCGGTGAACCACATCACGGCGGGCTTTTGCTTGAGCAGCTTGGCGCGCGACAGCTTGTTCACGTCGGTGGCCTGCCAATGAATGTTGGCGGCGCGGCGCAGCGCAAAGTGAATGAGACCCATGCCCACTGTGGCATTGGTGAAGCGGTCAATGATGACGAAGGAACCGAGGGCGCGGTTGTCCTCGTAGGGTGCGAAGGCCAGTGGGCCATCGAGTTCCAGCGCACACACGGCAATCTCGTTCAGCGACAACTTCGTTGCCGCCACATGTTCCATGGTGTTGACGTTGACCTTGTACTTCAGCTTGTCGAGTGTGCCCGTCACCGTCCTGGTGCCGGACTTGATGAGGTAGGGACGGCCGGGCAGCATTTCCTGGTCGCCCATCCACAGGACCTGCACCTCGAACTGGTCGGAGACCTCAACGGGATCGCCTGCTGCGCAGAGCACGTCGCCCCGGCTCACGTCGATTTCGTCGGCAAGGGTCAGCGTCACGGCCTGATCTGGAATACCGGTGTCGAGATCGCCATCGGCGGTCACGATGCGCGTGACGGTCGACTGCCGGCCCGACGGCAGCACCTTCAATGCATCGCCCGGCTTCACGGTGCCGGCGGCAATCGTTCCGGCAAATCCACGGAAGTTCTGGTTGGGGCGCGAGACCCATTGCACCGGCATGCGGAAGGAGCGGCCGCGCAGGTCCTCGCCCACGGGCACGGTTTCCAAGTGCGCCATGAGTGTCGGCCCTTGGTACCACGGCATCCTGGCCGAGCGCTCGATGATGTTATCACCGGCCAGAGCCGAGGCAGGGATCACGGTGATGTCGCCCGCGCCCACGGATTTTGCAAAAGCGCGATAGTCGGCTTCGATCGTCTCGAAGGTCTCGCGGCTGTAGTTCACGAGGTCCATCTTGTTGACGCAGACCACAAGCTTGCGGATGCCGAGCAGGGTGCAGATGTAGGTGTGGCGGCGCGTCTGGGTGAGCACGCCCTTGCGGGCATCGATGAGGATGATGGCGAGTTCGGCGGTGGAGGCGCCGGTTGCCATGTTGCGGGTGTATTGCTCGTGTCCCGGCGTGTCGGCGACGATGAACTTGCGGCGCGCCGTCGTGAAGGCGCGGTAGGCCACGTCGATGGTGATGCCCTGTTCGCGTTCGGCGGCAAGGCCATCGACCAGCAGCGCGAAGTCAAGATTGCCGCCCTGCGTGCCGAGTTTCTTTGAGTCCGCCTCAAGGGCGGAGAGCTGATCCTCGAAGAGCATCTTCGATTCATAGAGCAGGCGTCCGATGAGTGTGGACTTGCCATCATCCACGGAGCCACAGGTGATGAAACGCAACATGTCCTTGCGCTCCTGAGCCTGAAGATAAGCCTCGACGTCGCCGCCGGTGTATTCGATGAAGCGGGTCTTTTCGGTCTGGGCAGTCATCAGAAGTAACCTTCCTGCTTCTTCTTTTCCATGGAGGCGGAGGCGTCTTTGTCGATGACGCGGCCCTGGCGTTCCGAGGAGGTGGTGACGAGCATCTCTTCAATGATGTCGAGGAGCGTCGTGGCATCGCTGTCGATGCCGCCGGTCAGGGGATAGCAGCCGAGAGTGCGGAAGCGGACCTTGCGCATCTCTGGTGTTTCGCCGGGTAGCAGGCGCATGCGGTCATCATCGACCATGATGATCTGGCCGTCGCGCCACACGATGGGACGTTCCTTCGCGAAATAAAGCGGCACGATCTCGATCGACTCGCGATGGATGTATTGCCAGATGTCCAGCTCGGTCCAGTTGGAGAGCGGGAAGACGCGGATCGATTCACCCTTGTTCTTGCGGGCGTTGTAGATGTTCCACAGTTCCGGGCGCTGGTTCTTCGGGTCCCAGCGGTGGCGTGAATCGCGGAACGAGAAGATGCGTTCCTTGGCGCGCGACTTTTCCTCGTCGCGGCGGGCGCCACCGAAGGCGGCGTCGAAGCCATATTTGTCGAGTGCCTGCTTCAGGCCTTCCGTCTTCATGATGTGCGTGTGCAGGGCCGAGCCGTGGTCGAAGGGGTTGATGTCCTTCTCGATCCCTTCCGGGTTCACATGTACGATCAGGTCCATGCCCAGCCTGGCGGCGGTCTTGTCGCGCAGGTCGTACATGTCGCGGAACTTCCAGCGCGTATCCACATGCATGAGCGGGAAGGGCGGCTTGGCGGGATAGAAGGCCTTCATGGCGAGATGCAGCATGACGGCGGAGTCCTTGCCGATCGAATAGAGCATCACCGGCTTTTCGCATTCAGCGGCCACTTCGCGGATGATGTGGATCGATTCCGCTTCCAGGCGCTCAAGGTGGCTGAGGCGCTCGGGCGAGGCAATGAGCGCGGACGCAGCCGGCGTTGCGGATGAACTAGCAGAATCGGCGGGTGCCGTCATGAAGGCGCGCACCTTGTCCATGGTGCGGGTGGAGGGCGAGCGGCCCTTCTTCAGGTCAAAAACGAAATTGGGGTCGCCCAAGGCCTGCTTGCCGAAGGCCGAGGCTTCGATGTTGCGGGAGGCGAGATAGCGTTCGATGTCCGCCAGGAAGGTCTGTGCAATCGTGTCCATGGCAGTGTCTCACGCCAGATGGGCGAAACTGTCAAGGATAAATCCTACTACCGCAGATCAAAATCGGCTCAGTATAGGCTATTTCCTTCATCAGCCGTCTCCGGCAGGATGATCGCCTTCTTTTTCGCTGGCTTTGCCGGCTTCACGGGGGCTGTAACAGCCGGAGCCTCTTCAGCGACTGTCTCCGCAGGTGCGGTCTGCGCTTTCACCGGCGCGCTGGCCTGGCCGCCATCGTCCAGCATGCTGGCGGGGATGTGACCCTTGTGGGTGCTCTTGAGGATCTGGGCGATCACTTCCTGGCTGGGGTAGGAATCGGCGGGCAAGCTGAGCTTGATCTGCTGGTCCTTCACGGCATAGCGCGTGCCCTTGCCGATCTTGCCGTCGATCTTGCCCACGTCATAGCCGAGCTTGGCGAGCTTGGTCTGCAGCTGCACGATCTGCTCGTAGGAGGGATGGTTGACCGTGGCGCGGCCCGGGTGCACCGGTTCGGCGCCCGCAATGCGCGTGGCGAGGTAGGCGGCCGTGGTGGAGTAGACGAGGCTTTCGTTCCACTTCAGATAGGCGCGGGTGAAGTTGGAATAGGCCAGGAAAGCCGGACCATTGCGGCCCATGGGCAGGAGCAGGGAAGCCTTCATGCCATCCGCCTTGATGGGATTGCCGCTCACCGCCGTCACCCCCCATTCCGACCACTGGCTGCGCGGATGCTGGATTGCGATATCCGCCTCCTTCCAGGGCAGGTCGGCGGGCACTTTCACTTCCTGCAGCCAGGGCTGGTTCGGCTGCCATCCGTGCTTGCGCAACAGGTTGGCCGTGGAGGCCAGCACATCCGGCACGGAGTTGCGCAGGTCACGCTTGCCGTCGCCGTCATAATCAACGGCACTCTCGTTGTAGTCATAGGCCATGAACTGCGTCTGGCCGATCTCGCCCGCCCAGGCACCCTTGAATTCCGCAAGCGTCAGGTCGCCCCGATCGAGAAGCTGCAACGAGGCGATGAGCTGGGGCCGGAACTTTTCGGGGCGGCGGCAGTCCCAGGCAAGCGTCGCCAGAGACTGAATGGTGGGGTAGTCTCCAGTCACGGCACCGAAATCCGTCTCCAGGGCCCAGAAGGCAGCGATCACTGCAGGTGGCACGCCGTATTGCTTCTGCACCTTGTCGAAGAGAGCCTTGTTCTGGACGATCTTGTCCTTGGCGCGCTGCAGGCGGCCGGCGGAAATCATCTTCTTCTGGAAGGCGAGGAAGCTGTCGGAGAAGATGTTCTGGGCCCGGTCGCGCTTGATGATGGCCGTATCGTAGGACACCGTATCGAGAACCGCGATGGAGCGCTTGCTGATGCCCGCGGCGGCGGCTTCCTTTTGCACGCTGGCGACTAATGGTTCGAAGCCTCTGGCCGTCTCGGCGCAGGTAGCCTCAAATGTGGCGGAGGACGAGAGAGCGATGGCGAGACT
>CALMLK010000211.1 GCA_937868035.1 uncultured Alphaproteobacteria bacterium | reverse complement strand
CGTTTATCGCCTCGGTTCCTACATTCCGATTCCCGGTATCGATTCGCTCGCACTCGAGCAGTTTGCCACGCAGAATTCCGCCGGCATCCTGGGCTGGATGAACAGCCTCGCCGGTGGCGCGCTCGGCCGCATGGCCATCTTCGCCCTCAACGTGATGCCGTACATCTCGGCATCGATCATCATGCAGCTCATGACCAGCGTGTCGCCCACGTTGGAAGCCCTCAAGAAAGAGGGTGAGTCGGGCCGCAAGAAGATCAACCAGTACACCCGCTATTTCACCGTTCTGCTTGCCGCATTGCAGGCTTACGGAATCGCCGTCGGCCTCGAAGGGCAGAGCGGCATCGTCACCGATCCCGGAATCTTCTTCCGCGCCTCCACCGTCATCACGCTGACGGGTGGCACGCTGTTCCTGATGTGGCTCGGCGAGCAGATCACCGCGCGCGGCATCGGCAACGGTGTGTCGCTGATCATCTTTTCAGGCATCGTCGCCAACCTGCCGAGCGGCGTTGCCGCCTTGCTGGAATTGGGCCGCACGGGCCAGATGTCCTTCTTCCTGATCCTGGCGATCATTGTGATGGCCTTCGCCGTCATTGCCTTCATCGTGCTGGTGGAACGCGCTCAGCGCCGCCTGCTGATCCAATATCCCAAGCGCCAGGTTGGCATGAAAATGACGCAGGCCGAATCCTCGCACCTGCCCATCAAGATCAACACGGCCGGCGTCATTCCGCCGATCTTCGCCTCGTCGCTGCTGCTGCTGCCCATCACGGTTGCCAACTTCTCCGCCGGCAAGGGACCGGAATGGCTGAATCAGGTCACCGCTTTGCTCGGCCACGGCCGCCCGCTCTATCTCTTGCTGTTCGCAGCACTCATCGTTTTCTTCAGCTTCTTCCAGACCTCCATCATGTTCAATCCGAAGGAGACGGCGGATAACCTGAAGAAGTCCGGCGGCTTCATCCTGGGCATCCGCCCCGGCGAGAAGACTGCTGAATATCTCGACTGGATTCTCACGCGCCTCACCGTCATCGGTGCTGCATATCTCGTGTTCATCTGTCTCATTCCGGAATTCCTCGTCGGCTATTCGGGCATTCCCTTCTACTTCGGCGGCACTTCGCTGCTGATCGTGGTCAGCGTTACGCTTGATACTGTTGCCCAATTGCAGGGCCACATGCTGGCGCAGCAGTATGGCAAGCTCCTTGAGAAGGCATCTCTGCGGAGCAAGAAGAAATGAACATCATTTTGTTGGGGCCGCCCGGAGCGGGGAAGGGCACCCAGGCAAAGATCCTTGAAGAAAAGCACGGCCTGAAGCAGCTCTCCACCGGAGACATGCTGCGCGCGGCGATTGCCGCCGGCACGGACGTGGGCATGAAGGCCAAGGCCATCATGGACCGCGGCGACCTGGTCTCTGACGACTGCATCATCGGCATCGTCTCCGAGCGCTTTGACAAGCCCGACATCACCGCAGTCGTGACCTTCGACGGTTTCCCCCGCACCCCGGCCCAGGCAGAAGCCCTGGACAAGATGCTGGCGGGCCGGAAACAGAAGCTGGACGCCGTGATCGAGATGAAGGTCGATGACGAGGCGCTGGTGGAGCGCATCTCCGGCCGGTACACCTGCGCCAAGTGCGGGCAGGGCTACCATGAGAAATTCGCCCCGGCCAAGACGCCGGGCGTCTGCGACGTATGTGGGGGAACCGAGTTCACCCGCCGTCCCGACGACAACGAAAAGACGGTCCGTGACCGTCTTCAGGTTTACAACAAGCAGACGGCTCCGCTGGTGGCGTACTACGCCGCCAAGGGCAACCTGCATGTGATCGACGGCATGGCCGATATCACCCGTGTAACGGGGGCGATCGGCACCGTGCTGGAGAAGGTAAAGGGCTGAAAAGAGGGCCGTCTATTGGGGTTGACGCCTTGGCGATTCACCCCTATGGACCACCCAATTCCAGCTTTATAGGGGCTCGTTTGGGGGATTCTTCTTCCGGACGCGGCCTCACACGTTTGGGAAATCGCGCGGAAACAACCCGCCGCACGGCAACCCGATGACACCAGTTTGGGCCATTAAGCCCTTGAATTGATTGGGAGACTACCAGTGGCCCGTATTGCAGGCGTCAATATTCCGACCAACAAGCGCGTTGAAATCGCGCTGCGTTACATTCACGGCATTGGCCCGGTCAATGCCAAGATCATCTGCACCGAGGTCAAGATTCCGGCCTCCAAGCGCGTCAACGAACTGTCTGACGCCGAAGTGCTGGCGATCCGCGAAATCATCGATCGCGACTACACGGTGGAAGGCGATCTTCGCCGCGAAGTGTCGATCAACATCAAGCGCCTCACCGATCTCGGCACCTATCGTGGCATGCGCCACCGCAAGGGTCTGCCGGTCCGTGGCCAGCGCACCCATACAAACGCCCGCACCCGCAAGGGTCCGGCCAAGCCCATCCAGGGCAAGAAGAAGTGAGGCATCTGATCAATGGCTAAGGAAGCAGCAGCCCGTGGCGGCAAGCGCAAGGAACGCAAGAACGTTTCCTCCGGCGTGGTGCATGTGAACTCGTCGTTCAACAACACCATGATCACCATCACCGACGTGCAGGGCAACACCATTGCCTGGGCGTCGGCCGGCAAGCTCGGTTTCAAGGGTTCGCGCAAGTCCACGCCGTATGCAGCCCAGGTTGCCGGCGAGCAGGTGGCCCGCGCCGCCATGGAACACGGCATGCGCACGGTGGAAGTGGAAGTCTGCGGTCCGGGTTCGGGCCGTGAGTCGGCTCTCCGCGCCCTTCAGGCCGCTGGCCTTCAGGTGACCTCAATCCGCGACGTGACGCCGATCCCGCACAATGGTTGCCGCCCGCCGAAGCGCCGCCGCGTCTAACGGCCTGCTGAAGTGACATTGGCCGGGGTTCTCCCCGGCCTTCGACGGAATTGAAGTGGCAGGCGAATGCGCGCCTGCCGGAGGCTCTTGGGAACATGAACATGCAGGTCAATCAGAAGAACTGGCAGGAACTCATCCGCCCCAGCAAGATCGACATCCAGTCCGGCAAGGACAAGCGCCGCGTGGCGACCATCGTTGCCGAGCCGCTGGAGCGGGGGTTTGGAACGACGCTGGGCAATGCCCTGCGCCGCATCCTCCTGTCGTCGCTGCAGGGCGCTGCCGTGACGAGCGTGCACATCGACGGCGTTCTGCACGAGTTCTCCTCGATCGCCGGCGTCCGTGAGGACGTGACGGACATCGTCCTGAACATCAAGGAAATCGCTTTTGCGATGCATGCCGAAGGCCCCAAGCGCATTTCCCTGCGCAAGGAAGGCCCGGGCGTGGTCCGCGCCGGCGACATCCAGCAGACCTCCGACATCGCCATCCTGAACCCCGAGCACGTGATCTGCACCCTCGACCAGGGCGCGGAACTGCGCATGGAATTCACGGTCAACAACGGCAAGGGCTATGTGCCCGCCGAAAAGAACCGCCCCGAAGACGCCCCCATCGGCCTGATCCCGGTGGACTCGATCTATTCGCCGGTCCGCAAGGTCTCCTACCGCGTGGAAGCCACGCGCGAAGGCCAGGTGCTGGACTACGACAAGCTGATCATGACCGTTGAAACCAACGGCTCGGTCTCGCCGGAAGACGCCGTGGCCTACGCCGCCCGCATTCTGCAGGACCAGATCTCGGTCTTCATCAACTTCTCGGAACCCGTGCAGCACGTGGTCGAGGAGCAGCGTTCGGAACTGCCGTTCAACGCGGCACTCCTCAAGAAGGTGGACGAGCTGGAACTCTCCGTCCGTTCCGCCAACTGCCTGAAGAACGACAACATCGTCTATATCGGCGATCTCATCCAGAAGACCGAAGCAGAAATGCTGCGCACGCCGAACTTCGGCCGCAAGTCGCTGAACGAGATCAAGGAAGTCCTGGCCCAGATGGGCCTCCACCTTGGCATGGAAGTGGCCAACTGGCCGCCGGAGAACATTGAAGAGCTCGCCAAGAAGCTTGAGACCCATTACTGATTTTTGAGGCAGCGCGCCTTGCGCCCCGCCGTTGAGTTGAAGGAGAAGTAACATGCGTCATGGATTTAGCGGCCGCCGCTTTAACCGTACGTCCGAGCACCGCAACGCCATGTTCGCCAACATGTCGGCGTCGCTCATCAAGCACGAGCAGATCGTGACAACGCTGCCCAAGGCGAAGGACCTGCGTCCCATCGTCGAGAAGCTGGTGACGCTGGCCAAGAAGGGCGGGCTCCACGCACGCCGTCAGGCCATCTCCCAGATCAAGGACGAAGCACAGGTCCGCAAGCTGTTTGACGTGCTGGCGGCCCGCTACAAGGACCGCAAGGGCGGCTATCTCCGCATCATGAAGGCAGGCTTCCGCTACGGCGACAACGCCCCGGTGGCCGTCATCGAATTCGTCGACCGCGACGTCAACGAAAAGGGCAAGGACTCTGGCCCCAAGCAGGTCAAGGAAGAAGCCCCCGCCGAAGCCGCAGCATAAGCCGACGCTTCAGCAAGGAATTGAAAAGGGCCCCGCGAGGGGCCCTTTTTGTTTAAGCTCTCGCTGTCATCAGCGGCGGTGGACTGCCGGCGGAGATGCCGGACGCTCCGCAGGGCCGCCCCTCACATCTCCAGCACATGGTCAACGGCGACGATCTTGTGTTCGCCGTAGCCGTTGAAGCGCGTGGCCGTGGCGAGGCCGTAGGCGCCGAGGGTGCCGAATTCGATGTAGTCGCCCTCCCGCAGCCCTTCCAGGATGTCGAGGCGGTGCGGCAGCACGTCCAGCGGATCGCAGGTGGGGCCGAAGACCTTCCACGACTTGGCGTGGCCTTCGATTTCCTTGCCATCCCGCCACACGCGGAAGGGCGGGCGCAGGTCAGGTGCCTGCATGTATTCCATGAGCCCGCCATAAACGCCGTCATTGATGAAGATGTCATCGCCATCCGAGCACACCAGTTTCACGCGGGTGAGCAGCGACATGCACGTCGCCACCATGCCGCGGCCGGGCTCGCATTCGAGCTTGGGGTGCTGTGCGCCAAAGGTGCGCACCACGGCATTCTCGATGGC
>CALMLK010000210.1 GCA_937868035.1 uncultured Alphaproteobacteria bacterium | reverse complement strand
GATCAGCTCGGGCGCTTCATGGCGCTCTCGGGTCTGTCACCGCAGGATGTGCGGCAGAATCTCCAGGAGCCCCAATTCCAGGCGGGGCTGCTGGATTTTGCGCTTTCGGATGAGTCGCTGCTCCTGGCCTTCGCCGCCAATGAGGGGTTGGACCCCGGATCCGTGATGCGGGCCCGGAGCCGCCTGCCGGGATTTTCGGGATGATTTCGGAGTTCACCATCCGCCAGTTGGCCGACCTCAGCGTCGCTGCGCACCGCCCGCTCGTCATCTGTGACGTGGACGAAGTGGTCGTGCATTTCACCCGCGCCTTCGAAGACTACCTGGCGCGGCGCGACCTGCGGCTGGACACAACGAGCTTCGCGCTCAACGGCAATATCCGCAAACGGGGCACCGATGAACCGGTCGAGGTGGCACAGGTCTCGGAGATGATCGATGACTTCTTCCACCAGCATACGGCAGAGCTGGATGCCATCGATGGCGCCATCGCGGCGCTGCATGACCTCGCCAACGACAGTTCGGTTATCATGCTCACCAACCTGCCCCATCATGCGCGCGACAAGCGCATCGACAACCTGCGCAAGCATGGGCTCGATTTCCCCGTGGTGACGAACTCGGGACCGAAAGGCCCTGCCATCCGCCACCTCGCCGACCAGACGCGCGAGGCGGTGGTGTTCGTGGACGATAGCCCCGGCTTCATCGCCTCGGCGCGGCAACATGCACCGGCGGTTCATCTCATCCACTTCCTGCACGACGACCGGTTCGCGCGGCACATCGAGCCCTTCGATTTCGTGTCGCTGCGCACCGCGAGCTGGGACGAGGCGCTGCCGCACATCAAACGGTTGATCGGCCTGTAACGCCCTCGCCAGCGGCGCGATTCCGTTCTATCTTGGTTCCATGGCGGACCCGTCTTCATATGCTCCCGGCTTCTGCCGTGACTGCCTCGCCGACACGGTGGCGGACGAGCGGCGCTGCCATGCCTGCCACTCGCCACGCCTGGTGCGGCACAGCGAAATCAATGGACTTTCCGTCGCCCACATCGACTGCGATGCCTTCTATGCAGCGGTCGAGAAGCGTGACGACCCGACGCTTGCCGACAAGCCGGTGATCGTGGGCGGTGGCACACGGGGCGTTGTCTCCACCTGCTGCTACATCGCGCGCATCCGGGGCGTACGGTCGGCCATGCCGATGTTCAAGGCGCTGAAGCTGGCGCCGGATGCGGTGGTGATCCGGCCCAACATGGAGAAATATGCGGCGGTCGGCCATGAGGTGCGCACGCTCATGCTTCAGGCCACGCCGCTGGTTGAACCCCTCTCCATCGACGAGGCCTTCCTCGATCTCACCGGCACCGCGCGCCTGCATGGCCGGACGCCGGCGAAGACACTGGCCGTGCTGATCCGCGACATCGAGAACAAGATCGGCATCACCGCCTCGGTCCGGCTCGCGCCCAACAAGTATCTTGCCAAGGTGGCCTCGGACCTGGAGAAGCCGCGGGGCTATTCGGTGATCGGCAAGGCGGAGGCGCTGACATTTCTCGCGGGGAAGCCCGTCAGTCTCATCTGGGGCGTGGGCAAGGCCATGCAGGATACGCTGTCGAAGGACGGGATCAGCCTCATCGGGCAAATGCAGAAGATGGAGAAGAACGATCTCATGCGCCGCTACGGCAGCATGGGGGCGCGGCTCTATCATCTCTCACGCGGCGAGGACATGCGCGTTGTCTCAACCGACGACTCATCGAAAAGCATCGGTGCGGAAACCACATTGAATCACGACGTGGCGGACCGGGAGGAACTGGAGGCCCTGCTCTGGGCCATGGCGCAGAAGGTGTCGCGGCGCGCCAAGGAACAGGGCTACGGCGGCCACACCGTCACGCTGAAGCTCAAGACCTCAGATTTCAAACTGCGCACGCGCGCGACGACGCTGGAGGATGCGACACAACTTGCCCACCGCATGTATGATGCGGTGCGCCCCCTGCTGCACAAGGAAACGACCGGCACGAAGTTCCGGCTGATCGGCGTCGCTCTCTCACATCTTGTCGAGATGGCCGATGGCGAGGAAGCCACGATCGATCCCCGGCTGGAAGCGAGCACGAGGGCCGAAAAAGCCATCGACCGCATCCGCGCCAAGTTCGGCAAGGATGCGGTGGACCGGGGCTTGTCGCTGAAAGCGAAAGACTAGGCCTTCTTCAGGAACTCGGTGCGCAGCACCAGGCCCTTCACCTTTTCGTGGCGGCAGTCCACTTCCTCCGTGTTGCCGGTGAGGCGGATGCCCTTGATCATGGTGCCGCGCTTGAGGGTGACGTTGGCGCCCTTCACCTTGAGGTCCTTGATCAGGGTGACGTTGTCGCCGTCCTTCAGTTCATTGCCGTTGCTGTCGCGCACGATGTCCATGGGAATCTCCGTTGTGGCGCGGGCTTTGCGCCACACACCGGCAAATTGCAACGCGGCTATTCGCCTGCGTTGCCTTCCATGCTCATGAGCGCGGCATTGCCACCGGATGCCGTCGTGTCCCAGCTCATCACGCGCTCCACGGCGAAGCGGTTGAGATAGTGCGGGCCGCCGGCCTTGGGGCCGGTGCCGGACAGGCCTTCGCCGCCAAACGGCTGTGCGCCCACCACCGCGCCGATCTGGTTGCGGTTCACATAGAGATTGCCGACGCGGGCGGTGGCGCGCACCTGCTCGATCACATCCTCGATACGGGTGTGCAGGCCGAGCGTCAGGCCGTAGCCGGTGTTGTTCACGGCATCGATCACCTTGTCGAGGCGCTTGCCATCATAGCGAACCACATGCAGCACGGGTCCGAACACTTCTTCGGTGAGGGGCGCAATGGAGGAGAGTTCATAGGCCGCTGGGGCCACGAATGTACCGTTCTTCGTCGCCGCATCGAGTGGACATTCGAAGATGCGCTTGCCTTCCCTTGCCATTCGGGCCTTGTGGGCTTCGAGTTTCTGGCGGGCCTCATCGTCGATGACGGGGCCCACGTCCGTGACGTAGTCCAGCGGATCTCCGACGTTGAGTTCGGCCATGGCGCCTGCGAGCATGTTGATGACCTTGCCAGCCACATCATCCTGCACGAACAGAATACGCGCGGCGGAGCAGCGTTGTCCGGCGCTGTCGAAGGCCGAGGCCACCACGTCGCGCACCGCCTGTTCGGGGAGCGCGGACGAATCCATGATCATGGCATTCATGCCACCCGTTTCGGCAATGAGTGTGGCAATGGGACCCGGCCTTGCCGCCAGCGCGCGGGCGATGATCCCTGCGGTTTCATTGGAACCCGTAAAGGCGACGCCCGTAAGCTGCCGTTCCGTCAGCAGCACCTTGCCGATCGCCGCACCGTCGCCGGGGAGGAAGTGCAGGATGTCGCCGGGCACACCGGCCGCATGCAGCAGCTTCACGGCCTCGAAGGCCACGAGCGGAGTCTGCTCGGCGGGCTTGGCAATGGCGGCATTGCCGGACGCCAGTGCCGCCGCCACCTGACCTGTGAAGATCGCCAGCGGGAAGTTCCACGGCGCGATGCAGGCGAAGACGCCGCGGCCATGGAGCGAGAGTTCGTTCCTTTCACCCGTGGGGCCGGGCATGGCCACGGGGCCATTGAAATCGGCGCGGGCGCGCTCGGCATAGTAGCGCAGGAAGTCCACCGCCTCGCGCAAATCGGCAAGAGCGTTGTCGAGCGACTTGCCCGCTTCGCGAATGAGAAGACCGAGCAGCTTCGCCCGGTTCTTTTCGTAGAGGTCCGCTGCCTTCTCCAGGATGCGGGCGCGCGAGGCACCTCCCGACTTGTCCCAGGCGTGCTGTGCGCGTGTGCTTGCGGTGAGTGCCGCCATGACATCGCGCGGATCGGTTTCACTCACCTGCCCGACGCGGACGCTGCGGTCATGGGGCGAGGTGACGGGCCGGACGGCCCCAGCCACCGCCTTGCCATTGACGAGCGGTGCCGCCGCCGTCTCCTGCTTCAGTGCTGATTTGATCTCGGCCAGCAGCGGCTCTCGCACCGGATTGTGCCAGGTGGGAAGGCCGGCGGAATTCTCGCGCGCCCCGAAGAGGCGGGCTGGCGGCGCAATGCGGGGGTGCGGCACGGCGGGGAGTTTCGCCACCTCCTCCACCGGATCGGCGATGATGTCGGCAATGGGAGCGTCGTCATCGGCCAGGCGGTTGACGAAGGAGGTGTTGGCACCATTCTCCAACAGGCGGCGGACGAGATAGGCCAGCAGGTCTTCATGACTGCCCACAGGTGCATAGATGCGGCACGGCTGGTTGATGAGACCGCCCTTCACCACCTGGTCATAAAGCGAGTGCCCCATTCCGTGCAGACGCTGGAATTCGAAGCGCTTGTCGTCACCCGCCATGACGGCGATCGAGGCCACGGTCTGCGCGTTGTGGGTGGCGAATTGCGGGAAGAACACGTCGCGGCGCGACAGCATGTAGCGGGCGCAGGCGAGATAGCTCACGTCAGTCGATACCTTGCGCGTGAAGACGGGGAAGGATTCGAGCCCGAATTCCTGGGCGCGCTTGATCTCGGTGTCCCAGTAGGCACCCTTGACGAGACGGACAGGCAGGACGCGGCCCGTCTTGTGCGCGAGGGAGGCGAGCCATTCCAGCGCGGGTCTGGCGCGGCGGCCATAAGCCTGCACGGCAAGGCCGAGGCCGTTCCAGCCCTTCAGTTCCGGCGCGGCGGCGAGTTGCCCGAACAATTCCAGCGAGATGTCGAGGCGTGCGGCCTCCTCCGCATCAATGGTGAGGCCGATGTTGCGTTTTTTCGCAGCGACAGCGAGGTCGAGGATGCGCGCATAGAGTGTCGGCAGGCAGCGGGCCTTGGTCTTTTCCTCGTAGCGCGGATGCAGCGCCGACAGCTTGACCGAAACAGAGGGGGCCGCGAAAATATCCGCGCCCCTGGAGGATGCGCCGACGGCTTCCACGGCCTTCATGTAGGACGTCTGGTAACGCTCGGCATCGGGCTCCGTCATGGCGCTTTCGCCCAGCATGTCGAAGGAGAAGCGCCAGCCATCCTTGGCCAGCGGCTCGGCAGTTTCCAGCGCTTCCTTGATCGTCCGTCCAAGGACGAATTGCTTTCCCATGATGCGCATGGCCTGGCGCATGGCGGTGCGGATGATGGGTTCACCGGAGCGCGAGACGAGTTTCTTCAACGAGGCGAGGCCCCTGGCGCCGGGAGACTTGCCAAGCTCCACAAGGCGGCCCGTGAGCATGAGTCCCCAGGCGGAAGCGTTGACGAAGAGCGAGTCCGATTGCCCGAGATGGGCTTCCCAATCCTTCTCGCCGATCTTGTCGGCGATCAGCTTGTCGGCGGTGTCGGCATCGGGAATGCGCAGGAGGGATTCGGCAAGGCACATGAGCACCACGCCCTCCTCCGACGACAATGAGAACTGCTGCATGAAACTGTCGATCGAGCCCTGGGCGCGGCGATTGGCGCGAACGTTGGCCACCAGCGTCCGGGCAATGCGTTCCACTTCGGCGCGCTGGGCCGGAGACAACTGCGCTTCGCGGGCGAGCGTCTGGACAAGCGTGGTTTCGTCGGCAAAAAGTCGGTCGGCGATGGCGCTGCGGCTCTGTTGTTCCATGGTTTCCTCCTGGCCGGCCGATACGTAGCATAACCTGCAAGGTGTATTTCGCCAAGTTCCTGCCCTGTACTATTAATTCATCTCGCGTCATGCTACACTCTTAGGGATTTTCCATAGGAATTGGACCTGACATGGCGGAACTCGATAGCATTGACCTGAGCATCCTCTCGCAACTCCAGCAGGATGCGCGGCTCTCCATCACCGACATGTCGCGGCGGGTGAACCTTTCCGCCACACCCTGCACGCTTCGCATGCGGCGGCTGGAGCGGGAACGCATCATTCTGGGCTATCAC
>CALMLK010000209.1 GCA_937868035.1 uncultured Alphaproteobacteria bacterium | reverse complement strand
CGGTCTCGGCGGTCATCGGGCCTGGTTCGGGGCACCATTTCGTGAAGGCGAGTGGCCGCGCGCCGTGAGGATGACGGTGCAGGAGGTTGGCGGTGATGAGTTCCGCCGTGCCGTAGTGATCGGCCATGTCGAAGGCGGTGAAACCTGCCTTCACATAGGCCTGCAACGCATCGCCTCCCGCCCGCGGATCAATCGCCGTGCCGCTGCGTTCGATGTCCGCCACCTGCCACAGCCCGCAGACGATGCGCGGAAGCGTGAGGCCGCTGTTCAGCGTGGCTGTTGGCAGGGCGAGGGAGGTATTCATGTCTTGTCCTTCTCTGCAGTTGCTTCCACATGGCGGGAGACAGTTGCCCGTTCACCCAGCAGGCCGCGCGGCCGGAGGAGCAGGACGAGGCAGATGCCGACGCCGATCATCACCATCTTGAGGGCGGAGGCGCGGGCCTGTTGATCGGGTGGAACGACTTCCGAGATGAGCGCTCCCGATGCAGCCCACAGCGCCCACACGACGATAGCGCCGAGAATGGCGCCCCGGTTGTTGCCCGAACCGCCGACGATCAACATCGCCCACACCTGGAATGTCAGGATCGGCACATAGCCATCAGGCGAGATGTAGCCGATGAAATGGCCCTGCACCGCGCCCGCCAGGCCCATGATGGCGCCGCCCACGGCAAAGGCCTGGATGCGGAACGACGCCGCATCCTTGCCGAGCGCGGTGGCGGCGGTTTCGTCTTCGCGGATGGCGCGCAGCACACGTCCCCACGGGCTGCGCATGAGATGTTCGAGGCCGAAATAGACGCCGCCCGTGATCACCACCAGCGTGGCGAGGTTGAGGAGGCCGAAGGCCAGCGGATTGCTTGCCAGCCAGCCGAAGGGCCGCGGAATGAAGCTGATGCCGAAGGGGCCCGCGGTGAGCCATTGCAGGTTCAGCACGGCCAGTTGCACCACGACGGCAAATCCAAAGGTGGCGATGGCGAGATAGTCCGAACGCAGGCGCAAGGTGAGCGCGCCCAGCAGCGCCGAAGCAAGCCCCGCAGCGGCCGCGCCCGCGAGCCAGCCGAAGACCATGGGCACATCGAACCCGCCGAAGCGGTCGGGCGCATCGGGCGTCGTGAGCAGCACCGACACATAGGCGCCGATGGCGACGAACCCCGCGACCCCGACATTGAACAGCCCGGTTTGGCCCCACTGCACGTTGAGGCCAAGGCACATGATGGAATAGGTGAGGGCAAGCGTGAGGAAGAACGCGCCGTAGCTGATGAACTCGATCATGCCGCCGCCTTCCCGAACAGGCCCTGGGGCCGCAACAGCAGGATGGCAACGAGGATCACGAACGACACGGCAGCCCGCCATTCCGCACCGACGAACTGCACGCACAGCGCTTCCGCAATGCCGACGATCAGCCCCGCCAGCATGGCCCCCGGCACGCTGCCGATGCCGCCGAGGATGGCGGCGGCAAAAAGTGGCAACAGCAGGTCGAGTCCCATGTGCGGTCTGATCTGCACGAGAAGCCCGGTCATGACACCTGCGACCGCCGCCAGCGCCGCGCCGAACATCCACACAAGCCGGATGGTGCGCGCCACGTCAATGCCCGCAAGCCCGGCCAGCGCCTGGTTCTCGCTCACGGCCCGCATGGCGCGTCCTGCCGCCGTGCGCGTCAGGATGAGGTGGACAAGCGCCACGAGAACGACCGCCAGTCCGAGCGCCAGCAACTGGTCCGCCGTCGCCCGTGCACCGCCCGCGAGAGGATGGGCGATCTGCAGGGCATCCGTGAAATAATAGGGTTTCGATGTGAAGAGAAATTCGAGAAAGCTGCGCAGCGCCAGAGCCGCGCCAAAGCCCGCCATCACCAGGATGATGATCGCTCCACCCCGCCGCCGCAGGCGCGCGAACAGCAACCAGTCCACCGCAAGGGCGAGGAGGGCGGTGAGCACAATCGAGGCCGCAAGACCGATGGGCAGCGACCATCCGAAGGAGAAGGGTGCAACAGATGTGGCAAGTCCCGGCGCAAGTGTGCCGAGCAGCGTGCTGATGCTGAGCGCAAAATAGGCCGACCAGCTGATGAGGTCGCCATGGGCGAAATTGGCGAAGCGCAGGATGGAGTAGGTGAGGGTGATGCCGATGGCGCCAAGGCCGATCATGCTGCCCGCGATAAGACCATCCATGAGGGTCTGTGCAATCATGCAGCACCCCGCGCCGGTTGTGCGCCGAGATAAAGCTCCGCCAGCAGCGGATCATGCATCAGGGTGCTGGCCCTGCCGTCATGCCGCAACTCGCCTTCAACCAGGATCACGCCCCGGTCGGCGATGGCAAGTGCGGCGCGCACGTTCTGCTCCACCAGAACAAGCGTCACCCCGCTCTTGTTGATCTCCTTGAGCATGGTGAAGACGGAACCCACGATCTTTGGAGAGAGGCCGGCAGAAGGTTCATCGAGGATGAGAACGTGCGGCTCCACGATCAGGGCGCGCGCCAGGGCCAGCATCTGCCGCTGACCGCCGGAGAGAAGCCCGGCACGCAGATGCGGACGCGCCGCAAGGTCCGGAAACATGGCGTTGATCTTCTTCAGCCGCGCTGGCCGAAGCGCTTTCGCCAGCACATCGGCGGCGAGGTGCAGGTTCTCGGCAATCGTGAGGTTGGCGAAAATGTTCTCCGTCTGCGGCACGAAGGCGAGACCCTCGCCGATGCGCTTGTGCAGCGGCACGGCGGTGATGTCCTTGCCCCCCAGCAGCACCGTGCCGCCGAAGGTGGGCACCGTGCCGGCGATGGCTTTCACCAGTGTGGACTTTCCAGCGCCATTGGGACCGAGGATGGCGACGAGTTCGCCTGGCTGCACGGAAAGGTCCACGCCGCGCACGATCGGAAGGTCGCGCTCATATCCGGCGACAAGCGCCTTCGTCTGCAATGCAGGAACAACAGTCATGCCGCGGCACCGAGATAGGCCTCGATCACGGCGGGGTTGCGCGCAACATCCTGTGGCGCTCCTTCGGTGAGGAAGCGCCCACCCGCCATCACCACAACGCGGTGGCAGAGGCGCGTGACCATATCCATGTTGTGCTCGATGAGCAGGATGGACTTGCCCTGCGTGTTCAATTCCAGCACGCGGCTGATGATGAACTCCAGCAGCGCCGGATTGACGCCCGCCGCCGGTTCATCCAGCAGCAGGATCTGCGGATCGGCCATCAGCACCCGCGCCAGTTCCAGCAGCTTGCGCTGGCCGCCGGACAACACGCGGGCCGGCTCACGCGCAAGCTGGGCGAGCTTGAAGAACTCCAGGAGCGCCTGCGCTTTTTCCACCGCCGCACGTTCTTCAGCGGCGACACGGCCGAATTGAAGGAAGTTGGGCCAGATGCGTTCGCCCGACTGGTTCTGCGCCCCGGTGAGGACGTTCTCGAGCACCGTCATTTGTGGAAACGGCTTGGGGATTTGAAACGTCCGGCCCAGCCCGAGGCCAATCCGCGACTTGGCATCGCCCCGTGGCGCAGCGCGGCCCTGGATCAACACCGTGCCCTCATCGGCGCGATAGGAGCCCGCAATGATATTGAAGAGGGTGGTCTTGCCCGCACCATTGGGTCCGATCAGCCCCAGGAATTCGCCTGCGGCCAGCTTGAGGTTCATGCCGTGCACGGCCTTGACCCCGCCGAAGGCAAGGGAAATGGCCGACGCATCGATGGCGCACGGTGCGGGGGCGTCAGTCCGCACGTCTGCCGGGCCGCCATCCATGGGAAAGCCAGCTTTCTCAAAAAGTTTGATCACAGATCACTGATTACACTTTACGTGACGCCCTGTTGCAACTAGTTTTTTATCCACAAGGGGTGAGTGTGGTGAACAAGCCGGCGTCAGTTCAGGTCCTCAACGCGGAGAATGGCCTTTCGCCCATCACCCGCGAGACGGTGAATGACAAGGTCTATGCCGAACTCCGCCGCCTGCTGATCCATGGCGCTTTTGCCCCGGGGGAAATGCTGCGGATCGCCGACCTCGCCGAGAAATTCCAGACCAGCACCATGCCGGTGCGCGATGCCCTGAGCCGCCTCGCCTCGGAACATGCAATCGAGGTGTTGCCCAACCGTTCGGCCCGCGTGCCCGCCATCACCCGCGACAGGCTGGAGGATTTGTGGCAGGCCCGCCGCCTCATCGAGGGCCAGGTCACGCTCATCGCCATGCCGCACCTCACTGCAGATGATTTCAAAATCCTCCGTACACTGACGGAAGATTGCGAACGCACCTTCGTGAACCGCAGCCCGGCCAGCATCCGTGCGGCAATCGAACTGAACCACGCCTTTCACAGCCACATCTACCGTGCCGCAGGCTCGCGCGTGCTGATCCCCGTGATTGAGAGCCTGTGGCTGCAATCCGGCGCCTTTGTGCAGAAGGCGGCCTTCCTGCATGACGAGAAACAAGACCCCGCAGGCACGCATCATCACTGGGAACTGATCAACGCGCTGGAACAGCGCGACGGTGATGCAGCCATCACGGCGTTGAACAACGACATTGCCCGCGCCTTCAACCTGATCCGGGCGCAGCTTGATCGCGATGACCAGCAGGCAGGTGCACCCCATGGCGCATGACTCCACCGACGATTTCTTTGAACTCTACGATCTCCGTGTCGAGGTGGTGATACCCGACGGCGGCAAGGTCTATTGCGGCGCCAAGCCCGGCGATCACTTCGAATTGCGTGGCGAGATGCTGCACCTGCCGCCGGGGCAGGGCTTCTCCATCTATTCGCTGTCGTCTGTGCTGCCGCTCCTCGCCGCCAAGCAGCGCCCCACGCATCCGCATGACTGGATGTCGACCGACGCCGAGATCGCCTGTCCCGATCCGAATTGCGCGACGCGGCTTCGCATCACACGCACGGGCCTGCGCCGCTTCAGCCACGCGCAGACGACCGCCGTGCCACTGCCAAAGGAATGATGAATGCAACGCCTCGCGCTTGAACCCGGCTACGAGATTTCCCGCGTCATCCGCGGCGGCTGGCAATTGTCGCAAAGCCACAGCCAGAACACCAGCGATGATCCCCTGGGCGACATGATCGCCTACGCCGACGCTGGCATCACCACCTTCGACTGCGCCGACATCTACACAGGCGTCGAAGAACTGATCGGACGCTTTCGCCAGGAATATCTCCGCCTGCGCGGGGCGGAAGCCTTGGCGCGCATCCGCGTGCACACAAAGTTCGTGCCCGACATGAACAGCCTGCGCAGCATCGACAAGGCCTATGTGCAGGGCGTGATTGATACATCGCTCCGCCGCCTGGGCCTGGAGCAACTCGATACCGTGCAGTTCCACTGGTGGGATTATGCCGCCGACCGCTGGCTGCAAACGGCTGGGTGGCTGGAAGAGCTTCGCCGCGCCGGCAAGATCAACCGGCTGGGCGGCACGAATTTCGACACCGCCCACCTCACCGCCATGCGGGGCGCCGGCGTGAAGATGTCGTCCATGCAGGTCCAATACTCGCTGCTCGACCGCCGGCCCGAAAAGTCCTTCGTTGATGTGGCCATGCGCGAGGCTGTCGCCATCTACTGCTACGGCACGGTGGCGGGCGGATTCCTTGGCAACCGCTGGCTGGGCGCAGCGGAACCCCGTGCGCCGCTGGAGAACCGCTCCCTCATCAAATACAAGTTGATCATTGATGACATCGGTGGCTGGGACCTGTTTCAGTCCCTGCTTGCTGTGCTCGATGCGATTGCGCAACGGCATCACACGGACATTGCCACCATTGCCAGCGCCGCCGTGCTGGCGCGGCGCGGAGTCTCCGCCGTGATCGTGGGCGCGCGCAACCGCACGCATCTCGGCGCCAACCTCCGCATCACGGAGATCACGCTCACACCGGATGACCTGCGCGCCATAGACCAGGTTCTGTCGCAGGCCCGTCCATTGCCGGGCGACGTCTATGAACTGGAACGTGACGTTACGGGTCACGGCGCCATCATGAAATACAATCTCAACAGCGAGGGGAGCGCGAAGACCGCTTGAAGACAACGACTGAACCGGGACTGCAACCAAGACGCCGGACTGTTTCCGGCATTCACAGGGAAGGAAACACAACCATGAAGAAACTGTTCTTGTCCGCGGCCTTTGCGGCTGCCATCGCCGGATATCCCGGCCTTGCCTCGGCGGAAGACTGCACCATCACCATCGGCCTCGATCTTGAACTGACCGGACCTGCAGGCGCCTATGGCGTCGCTGGCGCCAAGTCGGTCGAGATGGCGCTGCGCGATTTCAACGATGCAGGCGGCGCCAACGGCTGCAAGATCGTCACCGACACCCGTGACAGCCAGACGCAAGGCAACGTCGCCGTTGACCAGGCCACGCAGCTTGTGAACATCAAGAAGGTTCCGCTGGTGATCGGCGGCATCATCTCGCCCATGTCGCTGGCGATCCTCACCTCGGTGACGGCGCCTGCCGGCATTCCGCAGATTTCACCCGCCTCGTCCTCGCCCACGCTCACCGCACTTGGCAAGGAAGGCAAGACCAACGGAGTCTTCTTCCGCACCATCACCTCTGATGCGCTGCAGGGAACGGCGGCCGCGAAATACGCAATCGACCAGGGCCTGAAGAAGATCGCCATCGTGCACGTGAACAACGACTTCGGCGTCAACATGCAGAAGGAATTCGAGGCAGCCTACACGAAACTTGGCGGCACGATCACGTCTGTCACGCCTTACAACGAGAAGCAGTCGAGCTACACTTCCGAAGCGAGCGCTGCGATGAAGGACGGTCCCGACGCGCTTTATCTCATCAGCTACCCGGTTGATGGTGCAACCATCGCCCGCGCCTGGATTTCCGGCGGCGGCCCCGCCAAGTTCCTGCTCAATGACGGCATGAACGCCGATGACTTCATCAAGGCCGTTGGCCCGCAGTATCTGAACGATGCCTTCGGCACGTCATCGGGCACGGCGGAAACGGAGTCGACCAAGTACTTCAACGCCAACTACGAAGCCTTCTCCGGCGGCATCAAGCCCGATGCACCCGCTGCCGACCGTTCCTATGATGCGGGCGCCATTGCGGCGCTTGCCATCGCCAAGGCGGGCAAGGCTGATCCGGCTGCCATCAAGGCGGCGATCCCTCAGGTCGTCGCGGCTGATGGCACGCCGATCCACGCCGGCAAGGAAGAGTTCGCCAAGGCGCTGGCGCTCATCAAGGAGGGCAAAGCCATCCGCTATGAAGGCGTGATCGGCCCCATCTCCTTCGACCAGTACGGCGACATCACCGGACCCTTCCGCCTGTGGCGCATCCAGGACGGCACGGTGAAGACCGTGGGCGAAATGAGTGCCGAGGACGTCGACAAGATCAAGTCGTCGCTGAAGTAACATCACGGCCCGGGCCGGCAGGGGAAGTCTCCCTGCCGGTCCGGCCCCACAGCTCATTTCTGCGGGCCTGCCGCAGCGGAATCCTGCCGAACGCTGTTGCGTTTGAAGCGTTGTCCCACTAGCATTTTTCGTTACGGGGGTGGTGCGGACGAAACGGTCCGCGCCCTGGTGCTTGAGGGAAGTGATGTGGTCCTAGCCCTGTTCCGTCAACCGGCCATCACGGGCGAGCTTCACACCCTGGAGCATGGCCCATTCACCCTCGTGGTGGCCCCGTCCTTCGGCGGGCGGATCGTATCCTTCCGCAAGGCAGGCCGCGACATCCTCAGGCCTGCGACGGCGGAAGCAATCTCCGCAGCCCGCGCCTATGATTTCGCGGGCTTTCCCCTGATGCCCTATTCCGGGCCGCTGTTCGGCCCCGGCTTTTCCTTTGAGGGCCACGACTACGCGCTGGACCGCACCGTGCGCGAGGAACCGACAGCCACCCATGGCGATGCCTGGGTCGGTTCATTCCAGGTGAAAGACAAGAGCGCCAGCCGTTTGCAGTTGCAATATGAACACGATCCGGCACCCGGCACTTTTCCGTTCCGCTGGCGCGGACGGCTCGGCTTTGCCCTGTCGGACGAGGGGTTGCGCATCTCGCTCGCCGTCACTTCCCGCGATCACCGCTTGATGCCGGCGGGGATCGGCTATCATCCCTATTTCCCCAAGCCGCCGGGCACACGGCTCAGGTTCGACTCCGTCGCCATGTGGCCCGCCGATGCACCGGAGGCGGTGGAGCAGGGGTGCGGACCGCTCGTTCCCGGCCTCGACTTCACCGCAGGGGCCGACGTTTCCGAAATCGTCGTGGACCGCCTCTATGACGGGTGGGACCAACAGGCGGAACTCACCTATCCCGACGGCTTCCGCACCCGCATCACTGCGGACGGTGCGCTGGACAAGCTGCAACTCTACAGTGCCTGGCATTACCCCTATGTTTGTGTGGAGCCCGTGAGCAACGCCAATGACGGCTTCAACCGCATGGCCCGTGGCGTCGCAAGCCATGGCGTGCGCGTATTGGAACCGGGTGCCTCCATCGCGGGATCGATGCTGATTGACGGAGGTCCGGCGTGAAGACGGCAATCATCACGGGCGCGGGAACGGGGATCGGCGCGGCCGCCGCAAAACGCCTATCGCTCAACGGCTGGACGGTGGTGCTGGTCGGACGCCGCCCCGACAAGCTCCAGGAAACGGCAGCCGCCTGCAAGCAGGGAAGCACCATCGTTTTGGCCGATGACCTCGCCGATCCCGCCGCGGCGGCGCGCATCGTGGAAAAGACTCTCGAAGCGACGGGCCGTATCGATGCACTGATCAACAATGCCGCCACCATCAAGGTGATGCCGGTGACGGACTATCCCCTGGAGCAGATCGACCTGCATTGGGCGATCAACATCCGCGCACCGTTTCTGCTCATTCAGGCGGCAGTGCCAGCCTTGCGCAAGAGCAGCGGTGCCATCGTCAATATCTCCTCGTCATCCGGCACGCTGGTGCGGAAGGGCCAATCGCTCTACGGCATGACGAAGGCCGCGCTGGAATATCTCACGCGCTCGCTTGCGGGCGAACTCGCCGCCGACAGGATCAGGGTCAACGCGCTGGCACTCGGCCCCGTCGACACGCCGATCCACGAGACCTGGGCCAGCAATCTGCAGGAAGCCTATGAATGGCTGGCAGGGCAGGTGCCGCTGGGCCGCATCGGAAACGCTGACGAGGTGGCGCGCTGGATCGACCTGCTGGTTTCACCCGATTCCGCCTGGGTGACAGGCGCCTGCATTCCCATTGATGGCGGACAAGTGCTGGACATCACATGACACGCGCTCTCCTTGCCCTGATCTGTTTTCTCGTGGCCGCACCATTCGCAATGGCGGCCGGCCGCCACGCTGATGCGGCACTGGAGGCCACCCTGCCGTCATCCCTCGGCGGCGTGGCGCTGACCATCGAGAGCCAGCATGGCACTGAACTCGGCACGAACAGCGCGGCTTTCGATACGTTCCTCGCAACGCTGGGAAAGGCGCGCGGCGATTTCACGCTCGCCAGCGCCTACGCGACAGGCACGCTGAAGGCGGCGGTGGGCTGCTGGCGCGTGGCGGGTGCGGATGCTTCAGGACTCATGCCCGCCTTCAAGGCGGCGATCCAGGCCTCCAGCAACACGCCGCTCACCATCGCGGATGAAACCTACGGGAGTCGCAGCGTGGTCCGCATTGGTGATCCGGGGCAACTGGCACAAGGCCCACTCTATGCCTACGTGAAAGGCGACACGATCTACTTCGTGCAGACACCCGAGCCCAGGCTGGCGGAAGAAGCGGTCGGCAAGCTGCCGCCGCCGCTATAGCTCGGCGTTGACGATGAAACCCGCATCGACGAGCAGTGAAGCCGACGTCACGTAGCTCGCATCATCCGAAAGAAGGAAGGCCACCGTTGCCGCAAGCTCGGATGGCTCGGCCACGCGGTGCAGTGCGATCCGGTCTTCATAGTATTTCACCACGTCGGGCATTTCGAACATGGGCGCACTCATGTTGGTGCGCACCGCCCCCGGTTCCACCACATTGACGCGGATGCCGTGGTTGCCCAGCACTGACCCCAGCGCCTTCCCCAGCATGGTGATGGCGCCCTTGGTGCCGCAATAGGCCACCTGCGTGGGCGAGCCGACGTGCGCCGAGATGGACGAGATCATGACGATGGCGCCGCCATGTTTCTCCGCGATCATCTGGCGCGCGCCTTCCGTGCACACAACCCAGCTGCCGCGCACATTCACCTCGAACAGTTCATTGAAGTCTTCGATGTCGGTGGCGTCCCACGGCATGAAGGGATTGATGGCGGCATTCGAGACGACATAGTCCAGCCGGCCTCCGCGCCGCGCGGCTTCCTGCACCATCGCCTTCACCGCAGCGGGGTTACGCATGTCCGCCTCGATGTCGAAAGCCTCGCCGCCCGCTGCCTTCACCATCGCCAACGTCTCCGTGGCATCAAGGCCGGGTTTTCGGTTGACGGCGACAACAGCTCCTTCGGACGCGAGGCGAACCGCAGTGGCTTGCCCGATCCCTGTGGTGGCGCCGGTGACGAGTGCGACTTTTCCAGCGAAGCGTTTCATCTCAGGTCCTTCAGAAAATG
>CALMLK010000208.1 GCA_937868035.1 uncultured Alphaproteobacteria bacterium | reverse complement strand
ATGCGACAATTGCTATGGCGTCTGCCCGGACAACGCCATCAGCAAGCTGGGGGCGGGCAACCGCTTCCGCATCGACTACGACTACTGCAAGGGCTGCGGCCTGTGCGCCGCCGAATGCCCCTGCGGGGCAATCGACATGGTGCCGGAAAACAGCTGAGAGAGGTCAGCGGACGAGGCGCACCAGTTCATTGCTGATCTGGGCGGTGATTTCCGAGAAGACGAGGTTGATCGAGTTGCCGCCCGCGTCCGGCTCGAAATATTTGCCGGGGGCACAGCTCTTGAGCAACGTCGTCACCTGCTTGTCGGTCACGTCATAGGCAATGGTGAAGACGGTGATGCCCTTGGCGCGCATGCCGGTGCAGAGCGTCACCAGGTTCTTCTGGCCATGCTCGATGTTGCGGCTTTTGCCCGGTCCCCACTGCTTGGACGTCTGCACCCCATCAGTCAGCAGCACGAGATACTTGCGCGTCTGCTTGTCGGAATATGGAACGGCCTGGGCATAGGGGGCTGCGTCATCCAGCAAATTCCAGCCGAATTCGGCACCCAGCGCGATGTTGGTGTTGCCGAGCGGCCTCATGGCGTCGAGCTTCTTGCCGACCTTGGCGAAATCATCCGTGAGCGGAAGAATTTCCAGCGATTTGGCGGCGTAGGCATTGCAATCGTAGGCCCCCTTGTTCTCGGACGTGTTGTCGAAATAACCCCATTTGGTCTCGGCACTGCCGGAAGGGCTGGCCACGCCCGTGTTGTTGGGATAGGCGCGGTCCTGGGTGCAGCCGTTCCATGTTTCTCCCGCTGCGGCCTGCGTCACCATCGCCGCCGGCATGCTGGTGCGCACCATGGCGGAAAACGGCACGAGTCCGACCTTGAGGTTGCCATGTTCCGTGGCGGTGGCGAGGCGGGTGACCATGTCCTTGGCCGCTGCGGCCATGCGGACATATTTGCCGGACTCGGACATGGAGCCGGAATAATCGAGGACGAGCGCCACCTCCGCCTTGCCGGCGCTGGGCAGCATCACTTCCGATGTGACCTTGGCGGTCATGGTGGGAATGCCGCCCAACTGCATCAGGATCGTCGGCACGTCTTCTTTTGCCGTCGCCATGACGGAATTGCCGCTCATCTCGACGGACAATTCAGGGGCACGGCCAGAGTCGGTGACGTTCTTGGCGAAATAGTCACGGGCGATGCTGATGCGGTCGGCTTCGGTGGCGTCCTTGGCCGTCGCTGCGGCGAGGGCCGCGCCATCCAGGGCTGCGCTCAACTCGGTTTGCCGGTCGCTCAGGCGAACGTAGTCAACGGCAGCGCCCACGCCCAGCAACAGGGGAACAAGGACGAGAGCAAACAGAACGCCGGTATTTCCGGCCGTGGAAGCGCGGAAGTTCGTCAAGTTCGTAAACATTTTCGAAGTCCCTGGGTGCCCCGTCAGGTCAGGGATCATCCTAGAGGGGGAATGCGAATGCTTCCGAAACAGATTGCTTCAAATTTTATGAATGCCGGCGAGGGCCGCGACGTCAGCCCTTGCGGGGGCGGGCGACATCGTTGGAGCCTTCGGCCTCGGGTCCGTGGCCATAGCTCATGCGCTTCATCTGGGCGATGACGCGTTCCATCTCGTCGTCTGGCAGGATGGGCGGATCGCCCAGCGTGAGGGCCTGCACATAGAGGCGCGAGATCGTTTCCACTTCCGTGGCAAGCCACAATGCGCTGTCCAGCGTCTTGCCGAGCGAAATCTGCCCGTGCTGACCGAGCAGACAGGCGAGGCGGCCTTCGAGCGCCTCGATCGCCGCATCGGACAATGCCTGCGTGCCGAAGGTGGCATAGCGGGCGCAGCGGATGGTGGTGCCGCCGGCAACGCCGGTCATATAGTGGAAAGACGGAATGGTCTTGTGGTGAACCGCCAGCGTGGTGGCATAGACGGAATGGCAATGCAGCACGACGTCAATGTCGGTGCGGTGCTTGAGGATGTCCCGGTGGAAGCGCCATTCCGAGGAGGGGCGGCGGCCGACATAGGTCCCGTCGAAGGCCATCTCCACGATGTCCTCGGGCGTCATGGTGTCGTAAGGCAGGGATGAAGGCGTGATGAGGAATTTGTCGCCGATGCGCAGCGAGAGATTTCCGGCCGTGCCCTGGTTGATGCCGCTGGCATTCATCTTGCGGCAGATGGCAACCATCTCGCGGCGTTCGGCGAGGTCGGAAATCGAAGGCATGGGCAGGTCCTTGTGGGGCGGGGGTTGAGGTGAACGGTCTTTTCCAAATTGTGCGCACAATCGCAAGGGCAATGCACACACACTTGCCATGCGGGTGAGGCAGGCCTCAGGTGAGGGAGACGGTCACGCGTCCCAATGCGCCGAAGTCGCCCTCCACGCTGTCGCCTGCGGCGATGGGCATGGGCACGAGGCAGGTGCCGGTGGTGACAACCTCGCCCGCCCGTATGGTGATGCCATGGGCGGACAGTTCATTGACAAGCCATGTCATGGCGGTGCGGGGTGAACCCAGCACATTTGCACCGAGGCCCTTCACCTCGGGTTTGCCCGAGACGCGGCCCACCGGCACAAAGCGCGCAAGGTCCAGCGTGCGCCATGCGTCCGGCATCGCCTCGCCGACGCAAAGCCAGTGTGCGCAGGCATTGTCGGCAATGAGGGCTGCTGCACCCACTGTCTCGAAGTGATCGTAGCGGCTGTCGGGAATCTCGATCGCGGGATGCAAGGCCGCCACCGCCGCGAAGACCTCATCCTCCCGATAGGGCTCTGGCCGTGGCGGCAGATCGTGTCCGAGGCGGAAGGCAAACTCCACCTCCGCCACGCGCATGTGATTGTTGCCGAAGGGGATGCAGCCACCCGAAGAGACGACGCGCTCCGCGATGTAGCGTCCCGCCAGCGGACCATCGACACCGATGTGCTTCTGGCCGGCGATGCTGGTGGCGGCAATCTTCCATCCTGCCAGGGGCTCCGATGACTGCTCCTGCCAGTGACGTTGCACAAGATAGCCCTCCGCCCTCGTGGCGGGGGCGCAGGCAGCGGGCAGGCGGTCGAGGCGGGTTTCCTCGCGCCAGTGTCCGATGAGGATGGAGGCGGCGCGGCGGGCGGAATGATCGTCGAACATGGGCCCAGCATGGAACGCAGGGCACGCCGTGGCAAGACGGGTTCAGGCCTGCAATTCGTCGGGGCAGGTGGAAGCCGTTCCCTTCACCGCGCCCCGGGCGGTGTAGTCGGAGCGCTTTGCCGGGTCCATCGCCTCCCGTTCGCTGTCGGCGGCGGCGTAGAAGTCGAAGCAGTTGGCGCTCACCTGCACGATGCGGAAACATCCGCCGGTCATCGCCGTGTAGAAGGTACAGAACAGGTTGTTGACGACGGACCATTGCCCGCCGCTTGAGGCGCGGGGATCCCAGTAGTCGATGTTGCCGCCGCTGAAATAGGTCTCGCGGAAGGCGAGGCCATCGTTGTAGGCGCCTTCCACCGTCTTGCCCTCGAAGGCAGAGATGATGTCGGGGCCCTGCAACAGCTTGGGTGCGGGCATGACCGTGGCGCTGTCCGCCAGCCACAGCATGAGCAGCGGCAGCGCGAAGGCTGCAGCGCCGGTGTTCAGGCTTCGATGATCTTCCATGCGTGGGAAATCTCCGCGGTCTTCTCGAACATCTTGGAGGCTGAACAGTATTTTTCCGCCGAAAGTTTGACGGCGCGCTCCACCACGGCGGGTTTCAGCCCGTGGCCCGTCAGCACGTAGGTCATGGTGACTTTCGTGAAGACCTTGGGGTCTTCCGTGGCGCGTTCGCCGTCGAGTTCGATTTCGCAGCCCGTCACCTTCTCGCGCGCCTTTTCGAGGATCATCACGATGTCGAAGGCGGTGCAGCCACCGAGGCCCAGCAGCAGCATTTCCATGGGGCGCACGCCGATGTTGCGGCCACCCGCCTCCGGCGCGCCATCCATGACGACGGCATGACCCGACCCTGACTCGCCCAGGAAGGCGCGGCCGTTGATCCAGGTGATTTTGGCTTTCATCTGATGCTCCCGGAGATTGCGTGGCCTTCACTTAGGGTCGCGGGCGGGATTGGTCAAAGGCCAAAAGCCGTGTTAGCCTTTCGCCCATGGCCACCGTCCATTTCACCTCGAACCTGCGGCGCCATGTGGATTGCGCGCGCGTGGAGAGCACCGGAGGTACGGTCAGGGCCGTGCTGGATGGCGCCTTCGCGGCCAATCCGCAGCGCCGCCACTAGCTGCTGGATGACCAGTGGGCGCTGCGCAAGCACATGCGCATCCTCATCGACGGCCAGGCCATCAGCGGCC
>CALMLK010000207.1 GCA_937868035.1 uncultured Alphaproteobacteria bacterium | reverse complement strand
CTACGGCCTCGACAAGAAGGAAGCCGGAACGATCGCGGTCTACGACCTCGGCGGCGGCACCTTCGACGTGTCGATCCTTGAGATCGGCGATGGTGTCTTCGAAGTGAAGTCGACCAACGGCGACACCTTCCTCGGCGGTGAAGACTTCGACATGCGCATCGTCGATTATCTTGCCGACGAGTTCAAGAAGGAGCAGGGCATCGACCTGCGCAAGGACAAGCTGGCGCTGCAGCGCCTGCGTGAAGCGGCCGAAAAGGCGAAGATCGAACTGTCGTCCGGCGCCCAGACCGAGATCAACCTGCCGTTCATCACGGCCGATGCATCCGGTCCGAAGCATCTGACGCTGAAGCTGACGCGCGCCAAGCTCGAAGCCCTCGTCGATGATCTCATCCAGAAGACCATCGATCCGTGCCGCGCGGCCCTCAAGGACGCCGGCGTGACGGCAGGCCAGATCGACGAGGTCATTCTCGTCGGCGGCATGACGCGCATGCCCAAGGTCATCGAGACGGTGAAGCAGTTCTTCGGCAAGGAACCGCACAAGGGCGTCAACCCGGACGAAGTCGTGGCGATTGGTGCCGCGATCCAGGCCGGCGTGCTCAAGGGCGAAGTCAAGGACGTGCTGCTGCTCGACGTCACGCCGCTGTCGCTCGGGATCGAGACGCTGGGCGGCGTGTTCACCAGGCTGATCGACCGCAACACGACAATCCCGACCAAGAAGAGCCAGGTGTTCTCGACCGCTGACGACAATCAGACGGCCGTGACCATCCGCGTCTTCCAGGGCGAGCGTGAAATGGCGGCCGACAACAAGATGCTCGGCCAGTTCGACCTGATGGGTATCCCGCCGGCCCCGCGCGGCGTGCCGCAGGTGGAGGTGACCTTCGACATCGACGCCAACGGCATCGTCCACGTGTCCGCCAAGGACAAGGCCACGAACAAGGAGCAGCAGATCCGCATCCAGGCCTCGGGCGGCCTGTCCGACGCCGAGATCGAGAAGATGGTGAAGGACGCCGAAGCCAACGCCGGCGAGGACAAGAAGCGCAAGGATCTGGTGGAAGCCAAGAACCAGGCGGAAGGCCTCATCCACTCGACCACGCGCCAGCTTGCCGAAATGGGCGAGAAGGTGTCCGAAGCCGACAAGTCTGCGGCCGAGAGCGCCATGGCCGACGTGAAGGCCGCGATCGAGGCGGGCGATGCCGCCGAGATCACCGCCAAGACCACGGCGCTGGCCCAGGCTGCGATGAAGCTCGGTGAAGCCATGTACAAGCAGGCAGGCGGTGCCTCGGGCGCCGACGCTGGCCCCGGTGACGGTGGCGGGTCGCCTGACGATGACGTGCTCGATGCCGACTTCGAGGAAGTCCGGGACGACGACAAGAAGTAAGGTCGCGGTCTTGCGCAACCTCACACCACACACACTCTCCATGGCCGGGCTTGACCCGGCCATCCAGACTGGTCACATCTGAAACCGGGTGGCCGGCGCAAGGCCGGTCATGGAGAGAATTGGGGTGATCGGAACCCCGGGGTAACGGAACCTGTAACACCACCATGGCCAAGCGCGACTACTATGAAATACTGGGCGTCCAGAAGGGTGCCGATGAAAAGGCGTTGAAAAGCGCCTTTCGCAATCAGGCCAAGAAATACCATCCCGATGCCAATCCCGGAAACAAGGAGGCCGAGGCCAAGTTCAAGGAATTGAACGAGGCCTATGACGTCCTCAAGGATCCGCAGAAGAAGGCCGCCTACGACCGCTTCGGCCATCAGGCCTTCGAGAACGGCATGGGCGGCGGACGTGGCCCCGGACCAGGCGGCGCGGGCTTCGGCCCCGACTTCTCCTCCTCCATGTCCGACATCTTCGAAGACCTCTTCGGAGATTTCATGGGCGGCGGCGGTGGCCGTGGACGCCAGCAGCGCGGACGCGGTGCCGGTGGCGCCCAGCGCGGCTCCGACCTCCGCTACAATCTCGAGATCAATCTGACGGAAGCCTTCACCGGCAAGACCGCGCAAGTGCGCGTGCCGTCGTCGGTCACATGCGACAACTGCAAGGGCTCCGGCGCCAAGCCCGGCACGGCCCCGAAGCAGTGCACCACCTGCGCCGGCGCCGGCGTCGTGCGCTCGCAGTCCGGCTTCTTCACGGTGGAACGGGCCTGCCCCACCTGCCAGGGCCGTGGCCAGGTGATCAGCGATCCCTGCAACGTCTGCGGCGGCCAGGGCCGCGTCACCAAGGAGCGCACCCTTTCCGTCAACATTCCCGTGGGCGTGGAAGATGGCACGCGCATCCGCCTTGCGGGTGAAGGCGAAGCGGGCCTGCGCGGCGGACCCTCCGGTGATCTCTACATCTTCCTCTCCGTGCGCCCGCACGAATTCTTCCAGCGCGACGGTGCCGACCTCTATTGCAAGGTGCCGATCTCCATGGCGACGGCCGCATTGGGCGGCGAAATCGAAGTGCCCACCATCGACGGCAAGAAGGCGCGCGTGAACGTTCCCGAAGGGGCCCAGAATGGCAAGCAGTTCCGCCTCAAGGGCAAGGGCATGCCGGTGCTGCGCTCTTCGCAGGCGGGCGACATGTATATCCAGGTGGCGGTGGAAACCCCTGTAAACCTGACCCGCCGCCAGCGTGAGCTGCTGAAGGAATTCGACACCGAGGCGCGCAACAACTCGCCCGAGTCGGAAGGCTTCTTCGCCAAGGCCAAGGCCTTCTGGGATGGATTTGGCGGGTGAACAGCCCCCACACCCTCACCCGCAGGATCGCTGTTGCGGCGCTCATCATTCTTGCTGCGGCAGCGCTTGGAACCTACGCCCTGATGTCGCGGCCCCATGGTCCGGTCGCCACGGGCGAAGCGCTGGTGGGCGGTCCCTTCACTCTGGTGAACCAGAAGGGCGAGACCGTGACCGCGCAGAGCTTTGCCGGGAAACCGATGCTGCTCTTCTTCGGCTACACCTATTGCCCGGACGTCTGCCCCACGGAATTGCAGGTGATGGCGGAAGCGCTGAAGCAGCTGGGCGACAAGGGCAAGGATATCCAACCCATCCTCGTCAGCATTGATCCCGCCCGCGATACCCCTGAGGTGCTCGCCTCGTATGTCAGCAATTTCGGCGACCAGTTCGTGGGCCTCACCGGCACGCCCGAGCAGGTCAAGGTGATCGCCGATGCCTATCGCGTCTTTTACGCCAAGGTCGAGAACAAGGACGATCCCGCGGCCTACCTGATGGACCACTCCTCCATCATCTACCTCATGGGCACGGACGGGAAGTTCCTGAAACATTTCACCTATTCCACCGACGCCAAGGCCCTGGCGGACGGCATAGCGGCAGCCCTGGGGCGCTGACCCCGTCTCCGGCAGAGCTGCGTCCCGGCCAGAACCGCCCCCTCCCATGGTCCAATTCGCTGCGCCATTGAGAAATGTTGCATAAAGAGCTATATTGCGGTGCATCATAGGCAGCAGGGCGCAGGGTTTTGGGGGCGCCCCAACACGGGCGACCACAACATGCTCTACCATTTCTATGAGATGAACCACGCTGCCGTGGCACCCTGGCGGACCGCCGTGGAGGCGGGCATGGCCTATTGGGACAGCGCCGCCAATCCTTTTGCCCAGACCCCTTTCGGCCGGTCGGCTGCCGCTTCGCTCCACCTCTTCGAGCGCATGACGCGCCGCTACGGCAAGCCGGAATTCGGCATCCATGAAACCTTCGTGGGCAACCGCCAGGTGGCGATCCATCAGGACGTGATCTGGCAGATGCCCTTCTGCAACCTCATCCACTTCCGCAAGGAAGATGGCCGCCTGGGAAAACACCAGCAGAAGGTGCTGATCGTTGCCCCCATGTCGGGCCACTACGCCACGCTGCTGCGCAACACCGTGGAAGCGATGCTGCCCAACCACGATGTCTACATCACCGACTGGGCCGATGCGCGCAACGTGCCGCTGGCGCAAGGCAGCTTCGACCTCGACGACTATACCGACTACGTCATCAACATGCTGCATCACCTCGGTGAACGCGCCCATGTGATGGCGGTGTGCCAACCCTCCGTGCCCGTGATGGCCGCCGTCTCGCTGATGAGCGAGCGTGATGATCCGCTGGTGCCCAAGACCATGATCCTCATGGGCGGCCCCATCGACACGCGCTGCAACCCGACAGGCGTCAACAAGCTCGCCGAAAACAAGGGCGTGGACTGGTTCCGCAACAACGTGATCATGACCGTGCCCTTCCCGCTGCCGGGCATGGGCCGCATGGTCTATCCGGGCTTCCTGCAACTCACCGGCTTCATGACCATGAACCTCGACCGCCACATGACGGCGCACCGCGAGCTGT
>CALMLK010000206.1 GCA_937868035.1 uncultured Alphaproteobacteria bacterium | reverse complement strand
AAGCGGTGCATGGTCTGGAGCATGTGGCCGTCGCCGCCCAGCGCCACGATCACGTCGGCGCCGTCGGGATCCCGCACGCCGTGGATTTTCTGCAGCTTGGTGAGCGCCCGCTTGGCTGCGGGGGAATCGGACGCCACGAAGGCGATGCGGTTGAGTTTCATGCGGGGGGCGGGTTGACGGGAGGGGCGGGGCGTTCCATGGATTGCCCGCAACCCTAACCTGCTTCCAAGCCATTGCATAGGCCACCTTTTCCCATGCGCGCGATTGTCATCTGCAACACCTGCAAACACGCCGACGGGCGCAAGCTCGACGATGATGGCCGCAGTGCCGGCAGCTATCTCATTGATGCCATGACGGACCTGCTGGCGGAGAAGGGCCGCGCCGATGTGACGGTGCAGGCGCAAAGCTGCCTGTGGAACTGCACGCGGCCCTGCAGCGTGGTGATCCGCGACGACCAGCGCTTCTCCTACGTGACCGGCGGCAACGCGCCGACGCGGGAGCAGGCCGAGGCCATTCTCGCCTGGTTCGATCTGCATGGGGCGACCGAGACCGGCGAGGTGCCTTTCCGCCAATGGCCTGATCTGATGCGCGGCCATTTCATTGCGCGCATGCCGCCGCTGAAGTCCGGGAACGATGTGCCATGACAGTCACACTCGTGCTCGGTGGTGCCCGCTCCGGCAAGTCGCGCCATGCCGAGAGCCTGTGCGCGGGCGACCGCCACTACGTCGCGACGGCGCAGGCCTTCGACGACGAGATGCGCGCGCGCATCGACAAGCATCGCCTTGATCGCGGCGATCAGTGGGTGACGCATGAGGCGCCGCACAATCTCATCGACACACTGCGCGCGATCGATGCGCCGAACCGCACCATCCTCGTCGATTGCCTGACGCTCTGGCTCAGCAACATCATGCTCGCGGATGATGACTGGCGTGGATTGGGGGAAATGCTGGCGGCGCTGCTGCCCGCCATGCAGGCGGATATGGTGCTGGTATCCAACGAAGTCGGCATGGGCATCGTCCCCGATACCCCCCTCGGCCGTGCCTTCCGCGACGCACAGGGCGTCCTCAACCAGCGCCTCGCGCAGGTGGCGGACAAGGTGGTGTTCGTCGCGGCGGGCCTGCCCCTGGTGCTGAAAGGGTAGCAGGGGAGTTTGGAGAGCGGAGCGAGATCGTTACTTTACCCGGCCTCTCAGTACCACTCACGCCAGCAAGGCGAACAGCAGTGTGAGCGCGAACAGCACCAGCATGGCGCGGTCGAAGAGTTTCAGTCCGGTTTCGATGTCCTGGCGGAGGAAGTGGTCGCGGCCGTCGCCCATGTAGGGCAGTTTCACGAATTCGCCGCCGTAGGTGCGGGGGCCGCCGAACTTCATGTTGAGCGCACCGGCCATGGCTGCTTCCGGCCATCCGGCATTGGGCGAGCGGTGGCGGCGGGCGTCGCGCCATGTCACCCGCGCCGATTTCAGCGCCTGCGCCTTGCCGGTGAAGGCTGCCGCCACGATGAAGAGCAGTGCCGTGAGGCGCGAGGCCGGAAGGTTCACCAGATCATCGATCCGGGCCGCAGCCCAGCCGAAATGCAGGTATTGGGGCGTCTTGTGGCCGATCATGGAGTCGGCGGTGTTGATCGCCTTGTACAGCGCCACCGCGGGAAGCCCGCCAATCGTGAGGCAGCCGACGCAATACCAGAATACGGGCGCTACCACGCCGTCGGCGGTGTTTTCGGCGAGGCTTTCCAGCGCGGCCTTGACCACATCCGAAACATCCAGCCCCCGCGTGTCGCGCCCGACGATCTGCGCCACCGCGGCGCGGCCAGCGCTCAGCGAAGAACTGAGCGCGCGGTTCACATCGCGCACATGATCGCGCAGCGACTTCTGGGCAATGAGGGTTGAGCCGAGCAGGGCGCTGATGACGAAACCATAGGGCACCGCCGCGCAGAGAGCCTCGATCACCGTGGCGATGAGCCAGACGGTCGTGCAGAGCAGCAGCATGGCGAGCACGCCGTTCAGTCTCGACAGCGACTTGACATGGGCCATCGTGTTCATGTGCTCATCCATGTAGTCGATGAGCCTGCCCATCCACGACACGGGATGGCCGATCACGCGGTAGAGCCAATTGGGATAGCCCGCGACGCGCTCCACCACGAGCGACAGTGCAGGCTGAAGGCCTGTGTCGAGAAGTGCCATGAGGAAAGGGGGAGGAGTCATCTGCCGGTCTTCGGTGCCATCGCCAGGTCCCATAGCAGCGAAAGGTTTACGTGGGATTCCAGATGATCGGCGAGAGCGTCGAGCGTGCTCTCCACAAGATGCCCGTAGGCGACCGCGCTGGCGGGGCCACCTGCCTCTGCAAGGAAGGCGTGGCGGAAGGCGTCGCTGGCAAAGCAGCCGTGCAGGTATGTCCCCATGGTGAGGCCGTCAACGCTGATCGCACCATCGGCGCCCCGGCCCGTGGTGGCAAAGGGGCGGTCGCAATCGGGACCCGCCGTGCTGCCGAGGTGGATCTCATAGGCGCGGATGGCGGTCTGGGTGGGCACATGGGTGCCGCTGGTTTCCGTCACGGTCTTGTCGGGGAGCAGGGTGGTCTCGACGTCGAGGAGGCCGAAGCCGTCGATGCTCTGAGCCGGGCCTTCCAGTCCTTGCGGATCGTGGATGCGGCGGCCCAGCATCTGATAACCGCCACACAATCCGAGAATGCGTCCGCCGCGCCGGTGGTGTGCCGCGAGGTCGATGTCCCAGCCGTTGCGGCGGAGGGCGGAAAGGTCGGCGATGGTGGACTTGCTGCCGGGGATGATCACGAGGCGGGTATCGCCCGGCAGGGCCTCGCCCTCCTTCACGAACTGGACAGAGACATCAGGTTCGGCACGGAGCGGGTCGAGATCGTCGAAGTTGGCGATGCGCGGCAGGCGGAGCACCGCCACCTTGTATTCTCCCTGCATGACAGACGTGTCGTGCTCCAGCGCCACGGCGTCTTCGGCGGGGAGATGGCGGGCGCCGGCAAAATGCGGCACCACGCCCAGGCAAGTCAGTCCGGTGCGCGTTTCGATGTCGCGCCGCCCCTCATCAAACAGGGAAGCATCGCCATGGAACTTGTTGATGAGAAAGCCTTTCAGGAGTCTCCGGTCCGCTTCCTCCAGCACTGCATGGGTGCCGACGATGGAGGCGATCACGCCGCCCCGGTGGATGTCGCCCACCAGCACGGCGGGGATGCCAGCGGCGGTGGCAAAGCCAAAATTGGCGAGGTCGCCATCGCGCAGGTTGGTTTCCGCGGGGCTGCCTGCGCCCTCCACCACAACAAGGTCGTGGGTTTCACACAGGTGCGCAAAGCTGTCGGTGATGGCGGGCAAGAATTCCATGCGCCGCTTGAAGTAATCCCGCGCCTTCAGGGTGTCGCGGCGCTGGCCCTGCACGATCACCTGCGCACCCGTTTCGCTCTCGGGTTTGAGCAGCACCGGATTCATGTGGTGGGAGGGCCGCACGCCCGCCGCCAGCGCCTGCAAATGCTGGGCGCGGCCGATCTCGCCGCCGTCCACCGCCACGGCGGCATTGTTGGACATGTTCTGCGGCTTGAACGGCGCCACCTTCAGTCCCCGGCGGGCGAAGGCGCGGCACAGGCCTGCCACGATCAGGGACTTCCCCACATCGCTGCCGGTCCCCATGAACATGATGGCGCGCGCCGTCATGGAGCCCCCGCGATGATGTGGGCGTAGGAGCCCATCACATTGCCCAGGCGCTGGCCCATGGCACCGAGGTCGGTTCCCGCAGCATCGCGGGCATGGAACAGGGGTGTGGCTCAGGCTTTCACGGTCGCGGTCGAGTAATGGAATTCATGGCCGCGCAGTTTCGCCGGAAAGGGACCGCCGGCGCAGGCCAGTTGCCGGTATCCGAGATGGAGTTTGCGGGTGGCGAAACTTGTCTCCAGCGGTAAGAGGCCCGCCATGGTGTGACGGTGGCCTTCTGCATCCGTCAGACCTTCCCCCAAGACCATGTAGCCGCCGCACTCGCCATAAACGGTTCCCTGAAAACGGCGGACCCCACCGAGGAAGCGGCTGTTTGCGGCGATGCGCGGGGCATGGAGTTCCGGATAGCCGCCGGGCAGGAACAGCGCGTCGGCGCTATTGTCCGGGGCTTCGTCGTTGAGCGGTGAGAACGGAATGACGGTCGCGCCCGCCCTTGTCCAACCTTCCAGCACGTGCGGGTAGGCGAATCCGAAGGCCTCGTCCCGTGCCACGGCGATCCGCTGGCCCAGCGGCTCCAGAGCGGTGACGGAGGCGTGATTCGTGACCGGCGCACCAATTTGAAACAGGTTGTCAAGAATTGTTTCACGTGTGACTCCTGCGGCCGCACTTTCGATCAACGCTTCAAGCTGCTGATTCTCTTGCGCTTGCACCAGTCCAAGGTGCCGCGACGGCATGTGGACAGAGTCACTCTGGCGCAGTGTGCCGAGCACGGGGGAAACTGCCCCAAGGGCGTCGCGCAAGAGTCCTTCATGGCGGTCGGATTTCACGCGGTTTAGGAAAACTCCGGCAATGCTCACGTCCTTCCGGAACTGCGTAAAGCCTTGGACGAGGGCCGCCACGGATTGCGCCTGGTGGGCGCAGTCGATCACCAGCAGCACGGGAAGGCCCAAGGCCGCGGCGAGGTCCGCGGTCGAGCCGGGTGCGCCCTACGGCCCATCAAACAGGCCCATCACGCCTTCGACAATCACGAGGTCGGCGCTGCGGGCCTGCTGGGCGAGGAGGGCGCGGCAGGCATTCGTCCCCATGGCCCAGAGATCAAGGTTGAGGCAGGGCGCTCCACTGGCGGCGGCGTGGAAACCGGGATCG
>CALMLK010000205.1 GCA_937868035.1 uncultured Alphaproteobacteria bacterium | reverse complement strand
CGGGCCGTGAAGCATGGCGACCGCGCCAAGCTCCTCGGGTTCGATGCGCGCGAACAGCCGCTCGTCCTGCAATTGGGGGGCAGCGAACCAGCGATCCTAGCCGAGGCTGCGAAGGTGGGCGAAGACTGGGGCTACCGCGAGATCAACTTGAACTGCGGCTGTCCGGCGGACCGCGTGCAGGGCGGAAACTTCGGCACCTGCCTGCTGGCGGAGCCGCATCTGGTGGCCGAGGGCGTGGCGGCCATGCGCGCCGCAGTCTCCATTCCCGTCACGGTCAAGTGCCGCATTGGCATTGACCAGCAGGATGAAGACGAAGACCTCCAGCGTTTCGTTGAGACTGTCGCAGCAGCGGGCTGCAGCACCTTCATCGTCCATGCCCGAAAGGCCTGGCTGCAGGGTTTGTCGCCCAAGGAAAACCGCGAAATACCACCGCTCAACTACGCCCGCGTCTATCGGCTGAAGCAGTCGCGGCCCGACCTCGCCATCCACATCAATGGCGGCATCGGTTCCGTGGCGGAGTCACTTCCGCATCTTGAGCACGTCGACGGCGTGATGCTGGGCCGTGCCGCCTACCAGGACCCGTGGCAACTCGCATCCGTCGATCCTCTGTATGCGGATCAATCCGCGCCCGTGCCGGCCCGCCGGGATGCCGTGGAGGCGATGCTGCCCTACATGGAACAGCAGATGGGCGAGGGGCAGCCCTTGCACCGCATCACCCGGCACATGCTCGGACTCTATCACGCCCAGCCGGGCGGACGCATCTGGCGGCAGATCCTCTCCACGGAGGCCGGGCGTCACGGGGCAGGGGTTGATGTTGTTCGCAAGGCCCTCGCCGCCGTCGAGGAACAAGCGGCCCGCGTGGCCGAGGCGGCATAAGCGGGCTGCGGGCGGACTAACCCGTTTCGCCCAGCCGCCCCCGGCGGCCTCCGCGGCGGGACTTGCGTTGGGTGAGGGTGGCGACGCGTGTGGGCAGGTCCGTCATCACGGCCCGGCGCTCCTCGGGGGAATAGCCCAGCCAGCTGCCGATCTCGCCGCGTGTGCGGCCGCAACCGATGCAAAAGCCGGTTTCAGGGTCAAGGACACAGACCTTGACGCAGGGGCTCTCCACGCCTGGGAATGCAGTGTCGTCCATCTGTCAAATGTAAGACGGTTTGCCCGCCCGCAAAGCCTCAATGCGGCATGATGAGGCTGCGAAGCGTCACGTTGCGGCGGCTTCGTGCTCAGTTCTTGAGCAGCAGAACGCCGTCGGTCACCGTGAAGCTCTTCAGCCGCGAAAGGAACGACATGCCCAGCAGGGTGCCATTCATCGCCCCTTCCTTGAGGACGAGGGCATCGACGTCACGCACCTTCACGTTGTCGATCATCACATGGCGCAGCTTGACGCGCGCGGCGGTTCCCTCGCCGTTGGCGGTCAAGACCTTGACGGTATAATCGAGCGAGTGCGGCTTCAGCCCCGCCTTTTCCGCATCCTGGTAGGAAAGAGCCACGGCCGAGGCGCCCGTGTCGACCAGCACTTCAATATCCTGTCCGTTGATGTCGGCCTTGGTGATGAAATGGCCGCCGTTGCTTTGCTGGACCTCCGTCATGGCCATGAGGCGGAGCGGCGGCGGTTCCTTGGCGCGCGGCGCGAGGCCAGGCAGGCCTGCGGAAGCCATGAGGGCCAGCGCGAGGAACGCACTCGGCACGATGCTCGGCACACCGCCTGTCTGACCACCCGCCTGTGACAACGACCACCGCATGACGCACATACTCCCGTACCACACTTCCGGGAGGGACAGTATCGCGCGCGCACTTGGTCAACGGTGTATGAAGTGTTGCGACTTCGAGTCAGGGTTAACCACTCGTTGCCACGAACACCAGCAGCATGGCGAGTTCGCTCAACACCTGAACGGCCCCGCAGACATCGCCGGTCTGCCCGCCGATCATCTTCACGGTGAGGCGGCGCATGTAGGCTGTGACGGCGAGTCCCGCCGCCAGCGCCAGCAAGCCGCTGGGCGGCGCCACCAGCAGGCCCGCCGCAAGTGTCAGCGCCGCGGCGGTGATGATGGCGAAGGCAGCACCATTGCGCCCCGGCGTGCCGGCGTGGACCGAGAGGCCATCGCTCCGCGCCGGCCGTGTCGCCCACAGCAGGTCCACCATCAATGCGCGCGAGAAGGCGGCGCTAGCGGCCAGTACTGCGACGACCGCCAACGGGCCGAGGACCGTCAGGTCTTCATAACAGGCCACCCGCAACATCATGGAAGCAATGAGGGCGAGCACGCCGTAGCTGCCGATATGGCTGTCGCGCATGATTTCGAGGCGGCGTTCGCGCGACTTGCCGCCGCCAAAGCCGTCGGCCGTGTCGGCAAGGCCATCCTCGTGCAGCGCCCCCGTCACAAGCAGGCCAAGTCCCATCGCCAGCGTTGCCGAGACGAGCGAAGGCAGGCCGGCATAGGACAATCCGGCCAGTGCCGCGCCACCCGCCGCACCGATCAGCGCACCCGCCAGCGGAAACAGCCGCATGCTCTGGGAGAGCGGCGGCGGATCAATGGTGTTGGCAAAGGGAACCGGCAGCCGGGTCAGAAACCTCAGGCTGTGGAGCAACTCCGCAAAAGGCCGGATGCGGCCGCGGGGCGGTGTCGGTTCGGGTGGGGCGTCGGTCATATCGTCTGGCGTGTCGGCGAATCCGTTGACGTGCGGGTGCGGCGCGGCCAAGAACCGTCATCCGTCCCCCATCCTCAAAAGCACGAAATCACGCAAATGACTACCGACCTCCCCTTCGACGACATCAGAAATCTGCTCAACTCAATGCCGCAGGCCGACAGTCGTGCGGTCGCGGCTGTCAAATCGCGCGATGCGGAACTGACCAAGCCGCCGGGCTCGCTCGGGCGGCTGGAGGAGATCGCCTCCTGGATGGCAGCCTGGCAGGGCCGCGACGTTCCCCGCATCGAACGACCGGTGGTGGCGGTGTTTGCTGGCAACCACGGGGTGGTGGCGCAAGGCGTCGCCGCCTATCCGCAATCGGTGACGAAGCAGATGGTCGCCAATTTCCAGGCGGGCGGTGCCGCCGTGAACCAGATCTGCAAGACCTTCGACCTCGGCCTGAAGGTGTTTGAACTGGCGCTGGATCATCCCACCCGCGACATCACGGCCGATGCCGCGCTGGACGAGGCCGACTGCGCCGCCACCATGGCCTATGGCATGGAGGCGATTGCCGGTGGTTGCGACCTGCTCTGCGTCGGCGAAATGGGAATCGGCAACACCACCATCGCCGCCGCCATCGCCCACGGCCTTCATGGCGGAACGGCGGAGGAGTGGGTGGGGCCGGGCACGGGCGTCGATGCCGAAGGCCTGAAGCGGAAAGCTGATGCCGTGCGCCGCGCCGCCCTCCTGCACAAGCCGCACCTGGGCGATCCGCTGGAAGTGTTGCGCCGGCTGGGCGGACGCGAACTCGCCGCCATGGCGGGCGCCATTCTGGGCGCACGCATGCAGCGTGTGCCCGTGCTCATCGATGGATATGTGGCAACGGCCGCGGCTGCCGTTTTGCACAAGGCCAATCCGTCGGCGCTCGATCATTGCATGGCGGGCCACGTCTCGGCCGAACCTGCCCATCGCGCTCTTCTGGCCAAGGTGGGCCTGAAGCCGCTGCTGGATTTGGGAATGCGCCTCGGCGAGGCCTCGGGTGCTGCACTTGCGGCGGGGATCGTCAAAGCGGCCGTCAACACCCACGCCAACATGGCAACCTTCGCCAGTGCCGGCGTGAGCGGGAAGGCCTAGCGCAACGGACCCTCAGCTGCGAAGCGGTTGAGGGGAAAGGGTTGCACCACGTATGGGGAATTGCGCACAATGCTGATGGTCAGCTCAATCCTGCTGACCGCGCGGTGCGTTAGCCGGTCAGGCTGATGAGCTTGCGCTGCGTCTCGCTCGCGATGGCGGGCGACGACACAAGTTCCTGTCGCGGACCCGAGAGCACGCGTGTTGCCGGGAAGGAGCAGATCACTTCCGTACCCTGACCCACGTCCGAGACGATCTCGATTCTGCCGCCGTGCATTTCCATCAGTCCCTTGACGATGGGAAGGCCAAGGCCCGCACCGTCGATGGCCTTCTTGGCAGCAACGGAGCCGCGCGAGAAGGCGGAAAGGGCGTGTTCGATTTCCTGCGCCGGGATGCCGGGGCCGTTGTCCTTGACGGAGAGGGCCACTGCACCTGCGGTGGTGCGCTTCACCGACATCACCACGCGCCCCTTGGGCGGCGAGAACTTGATGGCATTGGTGAGAAGGTTGATCGCCACCTGGTTCACCGCACGCTGGTCACACATGACCTTGGGCACATTGGGTTCAACCTGGATTTCGACGAAGGTGTCTTTTTCCGCCGCCTTCATGCCGAGCAGGTGCTGGGCGTTCTGCAGCGCGGTGACGAGCGCCATTGGCTCTTCACGCAACTCAACGCGGCCCGCTTCGATGCGCGACAGGTCGAGAATGTCGTTGATGAGGCCGAGCAGATAGCGGCCCGAGGTGTTGATGTCGCCGGCATAGTCGCGGTAGGCGCGGTTTGCCAGCGGGCCGAACATCTCGCGCTCCAGCACTTCCGAGAAACCGAGAATGGCGTTCAGGGGCGTGCGCAACTCGTGGCTCATGTTGGCGAGGAAGGAGGACTTGGCGCGGTTGGCGTTCTCGGCCTTCTGGCGTTCCACATCGGCACGGTCACGTTCGGCCTTGAGTTCCTGGATCAACCCGTCCTTCTGCTGGCGGAAGATGATCATGTCGCGCAGCGTATCCTGCAACTGCCGCGCCACGAAGAGGTAGAACACTTCAAGCGTGATGATGAGGCCCGC
>CALMLK010000204.1 GCA_937868035.1 uncultured Alphaproteobacteria bacterium | reverse complement strand
CGTGATGCGCGAACAGGTGAACCTCTATCTCGACCGCGCCCGCCGTGCCGCCCGCGCCCAGACCGTAGGCTCGGCAACCGACGTTGATCCGGTTCTTCAGGCGCTGGCGCGCACCCTGCAACGCATCAACCGTGACCGCGGCCTTGAAGTGAGCGTGGAGCCCGGCCCCAATCTCAAGTTCCGCGGCGAGCGCCAGGACCTTGAGGAAATGGTGGGCAACCTGATGGACAATGCCTGCAAGTGGAGCAAGTCGCGGGTGCTCGTGCGCGCCAAGCTTCTCAGCCAGAACGGCGATGACGGCCGACCCTGGATGCTGATCGAGGTGGATGACGATGGACCGGGCCTGCCGCCCGACAAGCGCGCCATCGCCATGAAGCGGGGACAGCGCCTTGATGAATCGAAACCCGGTTCGGGTCTGGGCCTCAACATCGTCTCTGAAACGGCGGCGATGTACGGCGGTGCAGCCACGCTTGATGCCGCCGAAATCGGTGGTTTGAGGGCCCGACTCAAACTTCCCGCACTCGTGGGGACTGCCGGCTCTGCAATCTGAAATATTTTGAAACTGTAACCACTCCCGTCTGCCGGGAAATTGTCATGCGATGGTACGCAATTTGAGTTGAATGCAATGACAACTCTTCACGTGCGCGCAGGGTTAACGTTGAAATAAATCGGAAAAATGTTGCAGTACTTGATTCCAACTCATACGATAGTTATGTGAGAAATGAACAGGTAACTGCGTCAATAGCGCGCAAGTTCAGCGGGGCATTTCAGAAATTCAACAGACGGTCTCAGACATCTTTCCGTTTACTGCCCCCGGTCGCGGATTGCATGTCGGAGGAGGGGAGCGAATCGTCAGATTCGCTCCCCGATTTCATGCGTAGCCTCAGCCGTTGACGGCGTGGGAAGCCCGCGTTCCCGATACGGCGTGCGCCCATAGAAGGCGCGGTAGCATTTCGAAAAATGCGAGGGGGATGAAAACCCGCAGGCCAGTGCGACATTGATTACCGAGAGGTCTGTCTGCAGCAGCAGCGAACGCGCCTTCTTCAGGCGGAGTTCGAGATAGTAGCGCTTCGGCGAGCGGTCGAGGTAGCGCCGGAACAGACGTTCCAGCTGGCGCGTTGAAAGCCCGGCCTGCTTGGCAAGCACACTGGGCGAGAGTGGATCTTCAAGGCAGCCCTCCATCTTCTCGATGATGGAGACGAGTTTGGGATGACGCGCGCCAATGCGTGCAGGCAGCGACATGCGCTGGTTTTCGCTGTGATGGCGGATTGGTGAGTGCAGGATTGCCTCGGCCACCTGCGCCGCAAGATCAGGCCCGTGCTGGCCTGCGATGAGCGTGAGCATCATGTCGATGGCCGTGGTGCCGCCCGCACTGGTGAAGCGGTCACGATCGATTTCGAACAAGCCACCGGTTGCTTCAAGTTCCGGAAACGCCTCTGTGAAACCAGGCAGGTTTTCCCAATGGATGGTGCACTTGTATCCATCCAGCAAGCCCGCTTCGGCCAGCACATGCGCACCGGTGCAAACAGCACCGATGTCCACGCCGCGCCGCGCCACCTTGCGTAGCCAGCTGATGAGACGCTTGTCTGCGTGTTTCTGCACATTCAATCCGCCACAGACGATCACCGAGGAATCGGGCGGAACGGATTCAAGATCGCCGTTCACCATCGTCAGAATGTGATTGGATGCGGCGACCGGTTGGCCATCGATCGAATGCATGGTCCAACGGTACAATTGCTTTTCCGCAAAACGATTGGCCTGGCGCAGGGGCTCGATGGCGGAGGTGACCGGCATCATCGTGAATTCCGGCAGCAGAATAAGGGCGACCGAATGGGGAAGGGATTTGGCCTTGTCACCGAACATGGGACGCTCCGCAGAATGGTCCGTTTGCGACTCCATGGTCTATTTCCGGCATTTTGTCCATAGGCGTCACCGGTTGGTCGGTTTGCGACGCAATATCGCAGGTGCCGTCGAAAACACGCTAGGCGTGTCGCAAACCGGGGAGCAGCGGGCGACAGGCGTGGCACGGTAGCGACATCCTCCACGATCCTTCCAAGAGACCCATCAATGGACACCAGCGTCAAGTTTCCCCCCGCCACCTCTGCTGCCGTGGGCAATCCCCTCGGTGCCTTTGCCAGCAAGGCCACCATTGAAGTGACGGGCAAGCAGATCGAGAAGTTTCCGCTCCTCAAGGAACACATGGCTGCGGGAGCAACCGTGTTCATCGCCCTTATCGAAGCGCAGGACCTGGACGCGCAGATCGCGGCCGCCGCCGAATTGCGCCGGCTTGGCTTCGAACCCGTGCCGCACATCCCGGCGCGGTTCGTGCGCGATGAAGCAGACCTCGAAGCGCGTCTCACGGCGTTCCGCGACAAGGCTGGCGTGACCACGGTGCTGGCCCTGGGCGGCGGTGCACCGGAACCCATCGGCAAATTCGACTCCGCCATCCAGATGATGAACACCGGGCTTTTCCAGAAGGCCGGCATCACCAGGATCGGCATCGCAGGCCACCCGGAAGGCAACCCCGACATCACCAAGAAGCTGGGCGAAGCGGCGTTGATGCAGGCGCTCACCGAAAAGAACGCCTGGCTGAAGGCAAACGGCATCGGCGGATTCATCGCCACGCAGTTCCTGTTTGAGGCCGGACCGCTGGCGCTGTGGGCCGCCTCCCTGCGGCAGGCCGGCATTGATCTTCCGATCTATGTGGGCGTGCCCGGACCGGCGACGATCAAGACCCTGGTGAAATATGCCGCCATGTGCGGCGTGGGCAATTCCGCCCGATTCATCCGCAAGCAGGCCCTGAACATTACCAAGCTGCTGACGGTTTCGGAACCGACGGAGTTCGTTGACCAGCTTGCCAAGCTGCACTTCGACAAGCCGGAACTGAACATCGCGGCCCCGCATCTCTATCCCTTCGGCGGCTTCGACAAGCTCTTCGACTGGAAGAAGCGCGTACAAGCTGGCTGATACGGCAGACCAAACACAAACGCCGCCCTTTCGGGCGGCGTTTTTTGTTGTCCGTAGGACGGGCCTCAGCCCGCTTTCGGAAAGACCCTGACTTCAGTGCCCTTGCGCGCGGCCTTGCGCAGGAAGTCCCACGTGTACTGCGCGAAGCTGCGGAAGACATAGATGTCGATGACGTTGTCTTCAACGATGTGCAGCAGCGCGGCGACTTCAGCGAACCGCATGCGGCGCACGGTGCCCGGCGGATAGTCGCCGTGCGTAAGATCGATCGCGGTTCCCTTCATCACCACCTCACGCACACCTTCGCCTTCCAGACGGATGACGGCCCGCATGTCCGAGACGTTGACAGCGAGCGAATGAACGCCAGCGAGGTCTTGCGACAACTGGTCGGCCATCTCCTGCGCCTTGGCGCGGGGACAAGTGATGAGCCACTGGTCGGGCGAGAGCCAGAACACGCGGACATCGCCCCATGTCGCCGTGGTGCGCGGCTGCTTCGGCAGGTCAACGCCGAGTGCCGACTTCGCGGCTGCCATGAACTTGCGGTCCGCCGCGGAGCCACGAAGGTCAATCATGCCACGTTCGCTGATTTCACGCATCGACACATAGGTGTCGGCGGGAACTTCACGTCCGGCGAGAGGAGATTCGAAACGGGCCTCAAGCATTGATGCGGCCTCCATCCTGATCATAGAACACGGGGCTGACGAGCTTGGCCTTCACCACCTTGCCGCCTTCCAGCGGGAAGGAAATGGTTTCGCCCATGCGCGCCCGGCCATTCTCGATGAGGGCCATGGCGATGGAGCGGCCAAGGGTGGGAGACATGTAGGTGGAGGTCACCTGGCCGATCATGGCCATCGGTGGCTTGTCCTTCACCTCGCGCACGGCATAGGCGCCATCCGGCAGGACTTCGTTGGGGTCTTCGGTCAGAAGGCCGACGAGCTGCTTGCGGTTGGGACCCTTGAGATAGGACTGCTCCAGCGAGCGCTTGCCGATGAAGTCCGCCTTCTTCTTGGAGACGAGGCCTTCGAGACCGACGTCGATGGGCGTTGTCGTGCCGTCGGTTTCGTCGCCGACGACGATGTAACCCTTTTCGGCGCGCAACACGTGCAGTGCTTCCGTGCCGTAGGCTTCAATGCCGAATTCTTCGCCGGCAGCAAGGATCGCATCCCAGAGGCCACGGCCGAGATTGGCGGGCGTCGCCACTTCGTAGGACTGTTCGCCCGAGAAGGAGATGCGGAACACGCGTACGGGATAGCCACCCATGCGGCCGATCTTGAACGACATGTGCGGGAAGGCTTCGTTCGATACGTCAAAGTCCGGACCGAGCTTGGCAAGAACCTCGCGGGCCCTGGGACCTGCGATGGCAAATTGCGCCCATTGCTCTGTCACGGGTGTGACGAAGACCTTGTACTGAGTCCATTCCGTCTGCAGCCACTCTTCAAGCCAGGCCGAGATGCGGTCAGCACCACCGGATGTGGTGTGCATGAGGAAGTGGTCATCCGCGAGGCGCACGGTGACGCCGTCGTCGCTGAGGAAGCCCAACTCGTTCATCATCAGGCCGTAGCGGCACTTGCCGACCTTCAGGGTCGAGAACATATTGGTGTACATGCGGTCGAGGAATTCCGCCGCATCCGGACCCTTGATCTCGATCTTGCCGAGCGTCGAGGCATCGAGCAGCCCGACTTTGTTGCGCACGGCGAGGATCTCCCGCGTGATCGAGGCATGCTTGTCTTCCCCGGCCGCCGGGTAGGTGTAGGCGCGGCGCCACTGGCCGACAGGCTCGAAAACGGCGCCCTTGTCCTTGTGCCACTGGAAGATCGGCGTGCGGCGGATGGGTAGGAAGAGTTCCTTGGTCAGCGACCCCGCAATCGCGCCGAACGAGTAGGGCGTATAGGGCGGACGGAAGGTGGTGACGCCGATTTCCGGAATGGAGCGGCCCGTTGCTTCGGACAATACCCCGAGACCATTGAGGTTCGACGTCTTGCCCTGGTCGGTTGCCATGCCGAACGTGGTGTAGCGCTTCGTGTGTTCGACAGATTCATAACCCTCGCGCTGGGCGAGTTCCAGATCGGCCGCCGTCACGTCATTCTGGAAATCGATGAAGTGCTTGTTGCCTTCGTTGTAGCCACCGGTGGCTGGCGCAAACCAGATCGCCTCAAGTGCTCCACGCACCGGCTCTTCGATGGCGGGCAGCTTGATCTTCGCAGCCTTTGCCTTGGCATTCACTGCCTTGGCAGCGCCCTCACCCGCGGCAACAGCCTCGGCCAGCGTTTCCGCAACCGACATGGTTCCGTTGGCGGCACCCACCGCCGTGATGGCATCCGTGTGCGTGTTGGGACGGAAGCTCGCAAGCCCATCGTCAAACCTGATCTTGCCACCGTTGTGGCACCACAGGTGCAGCGCCGGATTCCAGCCGCCCGACATGGCGATGAAATCGCAGTCCACCTTCTTCTCGGTGATGACGCGGCCCTGGCCCTTGCGGTAGGCGGCGATCTTCACCGACTTGACGTTCAGCGTGCCTTCGACTTTCGAAATGACGGAGCTCGGGGAAATCTCGATGCCTTCGGCAATCGTCTTCTGCACAAGGTCACCCTGCGGGCGCGCGCGACTGTCGACGATCTGCACGTTCACGCCGGCTTTCTTCAGCGCCAGCGCCGTGAGATAGGCGTCGTCATTGTTGGTGAAGACAACGCCATTGCTGCCGGGGGCAACGCCATAGCGCTCCACCATGCCGCGCACGGCGGAGGCCAGCGTGATGCCGGGCCGGTCGTTGTTGGCAAAGGCAATCGGACGCTCCAGCGCACCCGAGGCCAGGACGATGTGCCCCGCGCGGATCTTCCACAACCGGTGCCGTGGAGCGCCGTTGGCGAGGATGGACGGATCATGATCGCCCACGCGCTCGAAGGCCATCATGTAGTTGTGATGGAAGTGACCAACGGCTGTGGTGCGCGACAGGATTTGCACGTTCGGCAACACGGCGAGACGGTCTGCCGCGGCCTTGGCGTAATCAGCGACGGAAACTTCGCCAATCTTGCCTGCCGTGAGGTCGGCAATGCCGCCGAGCACCGGGTTCTCGTCGATGAGCAGCACGCGCACGCCACCGGCGGCAGCAGCTTCCGCCGCCGTGAGGCCAGCGATGCCGCCGCCCACGACAACCACGTCGGCGTGGATATGCATGTGTTCGTAAGTGTCGGGATCACGTTCTTCCGGCGCCTTGCCAAGGCCCGCGGCGTAGCGGATCACAGGCTCATAGACATGCTTCCAGAAGCTGCGCGGCCACATGAAGGTCTTGTAGTAGAAACCCCCGGGGAAGAAGCGCGACAACTTGTTGTTCAATGCGCCGATGTCGAAATTGAGCGACGGCCAGCGGTTCTGCGTAACGGCGGTCATGCCGTTGAAGAGCTCAATCTGCGTGGCGCGGAGGTTCGGCTCATGCCGCGCCCCGACGCCCACGCCGATGAGCGCATTCATTTCCTCTGAACCGAGGCCGATGACGCCGCGCGGACGATGATACTTGTAGCTGCGGCCAAAGACCCGCTGGCCCGAGGCCTGCACGGCAGAGGCAATGGTGTCGCCCGCGAAACCGGAAAGGCTGCGGCCGTCGAATGAGAAGGTGAGGGGTTTCGAACGGTCGATGCGGCTGCCGCCGGACGCCAGACGATAAGGTTTGCCAGTCATCGCTTACTTCGCCTTCGCAACGGATTTGAAATAGTCGGCCCACGGTCCCTTGGCCTGCTGCTGCAGTTCGAGCGGCGGCATTTCGGTGATGCCGTAGTAGGCCTTGAAGTCCATGGTCACGGTATCGCGCGCGGCGTGGAACCATTTTCCGCAGCCACGGTCACAGCGCCAGCGTTCGAAATGCAGGCCCTTGGGATTGTGACGGATGAAGAGGTAGTCGCGCTGCTCCTCGTCCTTGATGTTGACGGGATCCGTCGTGGCCGGGCGGCGCACATGCGCCTGGCCGCCGTAATGGAAATCCGCTTCCTCGCCTTCGATGCCGCACACAGGGCAGGTGACAACCAGCATGTGAAAGCTCCCTTAGTGCGCCACGGCTGCTGCGACGCTTTCGTCGATCAGGCGGCCTTCGGCAAAACGGTTGATGGAGAATGGTTCGGCGATCGGATGCGGGCGGTCGTTGGCCATCGTGTCGGCAAACACCCAGCCCGATCCGGGGATGGCCTTGAAGCCTCCGGTACCCCAGCCGCAGTTGACGAAGAGGCCGTCCACATCCGTCTTCGAGAGGATGGGCGAGCGGTCGCCCGTCATGTCAACGATGCCGCCCCATTGGCGCAGCATGCGCAAGCGCGAGATGATGGGGAATGTTTCGACGAGCGCCGTGACGGTGTGTTCAAGCGCCGTAAACGAGCCGCGTTGCGAATAGTTGTTGTAGGGGTCCGTACCGCCGCCGACCACAAGCTCGCCCTTGTCGGACTGGCTGATGTAGCCGTGCACCGTGTTGGCCATGACGACACAATCGATGACCGGCTTGATCGGCTCGGAGACCAGCGCCTGCAGGCACATGCTCTCGATCGGCATGCGCACGCCCGCCATGTCCATGATGGTGGAGACATGACCTGCGGCGACGACGCCGACCTTCTTCGTCTTGATGTGCCCACGCGAGGTATCAAGGCCGACGACCTTGCCACCCTCACGGCGGATGCCCGTGACTTCGCAATTCTGGATGATGTCGACGCCCATGGAGTCGGCACCGCGCGCATAGCCCCAGGCGACAGCGTCGTGACGGCCCGTGCCGCCGCGCGGCTGGTAGTAGGCGCCGAGAACGGGGTAGCGGCAGTTCGGATCGTCGTTGATGATCGGAACGATTTCCTTCACCTCGGCCGGCGTGATCATGCGGCAGTCGAGGCCCGCGAGCCGGTTGGCATGGCTCGTGCGCTTCATGGCGCGGAATTCATGTTCCGTCTGGCACAGCATCATGAGGCCGCGCGGGCTGAACATCATGTTGTAATTGAAGTCCTGCGACAGCGTCTCATAAAGCGACCGCGACAACTCATAGATCGCGATGGACGGATCCTGCAGGTAGTTGGAACGGATGATCGTGGTGTTGCGGCCCGTGTTGCCGCCGCCGATCCAGCCCTTTTCCACGACGGCGATATTCGTCATGCCGTGGTTCTTTGCGAGATAGTAGGCCGTGGCAAGTCCATGACCGCCGCCGCCGACGATCACGGCATCGTATTCGGCCTTGGGATTGGGCGAACGCCAGGCCCGTTCCCAATCCTTGTGATAGGAGAAGGCGTTGCGGGCCAGCGAGAAAACGGAGTAGCGGCTCTTCATGACGGATTTCCGGTTGAGCCGTCCTCTTATCAAAGTGGGGGATGACCCTCCATTGTTTTCCGACAGGCGCCGCGGCCCATGCGACAATGGGCCATGGCGGAAAGCCGCTGGGCGACTATATGTAGGGCGAAATTGAAGTTCATTCAGGTCACATGGAAATCTGGTTCATATTTGCAGCGCTTTCGGTTGGCATCGTGACGGCGCTTTTTTTGGGTTCCCGGCGCCTTGCGGCGCGACAGGGAACGGATTCGGCCAGCGCGCAAATCGCCATCTACAAGGACCAGCTGCGCGAGATTGATGCTGACCTGACCCGCGGCGTGATGGCCCCTGCTGAAGCAGACGCCCACCGCACCGAAGTGGCGCGGCGCCTTCTCGCGGTATCTGCTGCCGAAGGCAACGTGGCACGGCCCGGTCAGGCGTGGATGGTCTTTATCCTCGCGCTGCTGGTGCCCGCCCTGGCCTTTGCTGTTTACAGCCGTTTGGGTGCGCCATCATTCCCTGATCTGCCGCAGGCCGAACGCCTTGCCAATGCCGAGAAGGCAGGCGACCTCGAAGCGATGGTCTACAAGGTCGAGCAGCATCTGCAGCAACATCCCGATGATGTGAACGGCTGGGAAGTGGTGCTGCCAAGCTACAAGGCCATGAGCCGCTTCAACGATGCGGCCCAGGCGATGCGCCGCGTGATCGCCCTCAAGGGTCCGACGGCCGAACTCTATGCCGATCTTTCCGAGATGCTGATGTTCGCCGGCAATGGCCTGATGCCCGCCGACGGACTCGCCGCCGCCCGCGAAGCGCTCAAGATTGATCCGAAGAACAGCAAGGCGCGCTACTACGAAGCGCTTGGCCTTTCGCAGGACAACCAGCATGCCGCAGCCCTTGCGGCGTTCGAATCCCTGCTGGCCGACTCCGCCAGCGACGCGCCCTGGCGCCCTGCGGTTGAAAAGCAGATCGCCGCGCTGAAGCAGCCCCAGGCCAATCCGACCGGCCCCACACAGGATCAGGTCGAAGCCGCCGGGTCCATGACATCGGGCGACCAGCAGGCCATGATCCGTTCCATGGTTGATGGCCTTGCGGCAAAACTTGAGGCTGATCCCAAGAACCTGGATGGCTGGCTCCGCCTTATTCGCGCCCGCGTTGTACTGAAGGAAGCAGACGTCGCCCAGGCGGCACTTGGCAAGGCGCGCGGCATTTTTGATGGAGATCAAGGTGCAGTGGCCCAGCTTTCGGCATTGGCGCAGGAATTGGGTTTGAAATGACACGCAAACAGACACGCACCGCCATCATCCTCGCCTCGCTTGCCGTTCTCGGCATTGCTGCGGGCCTCATTCTCTACGCCATCCGCGACACCATCGTGTTCTTCTACACGCCGAGTGAAATTGCCGAAAAAGGCGTGCAGCCAGGCAGCCGTCTCCGCCTCGGCGGACTGGTGGAGCAGGGCACGCTGAAGCAGGGCAGCAACGCCATCTACACTTTCGCCGTGACAGACACGATCAAGAGCCTGTCCGTCAGCTACAAGGGGCAACTGCCGGACCTCTTCCGCGAGGGCCAGGGCGTGGTGGCGGAAGGTGTGCTGCAAGGTGACGGCACAATGGTGGCTGATACGGTGCTGGCCAAGCATGACGAAAAATACATGCCCAAGGACGTGGCCGACAAGCTAAAGGAAAAGGGCGTCTGGCAGGAAGGCCAGGGTGGCGCCCAGCCAGCGACGCAATCAGGAGCACAGGGAACGTCGCCGTGATCATCGAATTTGGCCACTTTGCTCTCGTCCTCGCGCTTGCCGTGGCCCTGTATCAAACGGTCGTGCCGCAATGGGGTGCCTGGCGCAATGATGCGACCCTCATGGCGTCGGCGTCCGTCGCAGCCGTAACGCAACTCGTCTTGCTGGCAATTGCATTCGCGGCCCTGACCCACGCCTATCTCACGTCGGATTTCTCCGTCTTGAACGTGGCCGAAAATTCTCACTCGGCGAAACCACTGCTCTACAAGCTGAGTGGCGTGTGGGGAAACCACGAGGGCTCCATGCTGCTCTGGGTGTTCATCCTGTCGCTGTTCGGTGCTGCCGTTGCGGTCTTTGGCCGTGATCTGCCGGAGACAACGAAGGCGCGCATCCTTTCGGTGCAGGGCTCTGTCGGCCTCGCTTTCCTCATCTTCATCACCGTGGCGAGCAATCCCTTCCTGCGCCTGCTGCCGCCGCCGGTCGAAGGCAACGGACTCAATCCGATCCTGCAGGACCCGGCACTCGCGTTTCATCCCCCCTTCCTTTACGGCGGCTATGTCGGCCTCTCCATTGCATTCTCCTTTGCTGTGGCAGCATTGATCGAAGGCCGCGTGGACGCAGCCTGGGCCCGCTGGGTCCGGCCGTGGACGCTGGTCTCCTGGGCCCTGCTGACCATCGGCATCGGCATGGGAGCGTGGTGGGCCTATTACGAATTGGGGTGGGGCGGTTTCTGGTTCTGGGATCCGGTCGAGAACGCCAGCCTCATGCCCTGGCTCATTGACACGGCGCTGCTGCATTCGGCGACCATCGTGGAAAAGCGCGGCGCCCTGAAGATCTGGACGATCCTGCTGTCCATCCTCGCCTTCTCGCTGTCACTGGTTGGCACCTTCCTTGTCCGCTCGGGTGTGCTGACCTCGGTCCATGCCTTTGCGGTGGACCCGGAGCGCGGCATTTTCATTCTCTCCATTCTCGCGGTTTTCGTCGGCGGAAGTCTGACGCTCTTTGCCGCGCGTGCCCCCTCGCTGAAGGCGGGCGGGCTGTTTGCGACGGTGAGCCGTGAAGGCGGTCTCGTTCTCAACAATCTTCTTCTCTCCGCCGCCTGCGCCGCGGTCTTCATCGGCACGCTGTATCCGCTCGCGCTGGAAACGCTGACGGGCGAAAAGATTTCGGTCGGCGCGCCCTATTTCAACCTCACCTTCGGACCGATCTTTATTCCGCTGCTGCTGCTCGTGCCGCTCGGACCCATGCTGACCTGGAAGCGTGCCGACATTCTGGCAGCCTTGCGCCGCCTGTGGTGGGCCGCGGCCCTCGCCTTGCTGGTGACGTTGCTGGTGCTGGTCGTCACCGTGCGCGGCCCCTGGCTCGCGCCACTTGGAATCGCCGTCGGTTTCTGGCTGATTTTCGGCGCGGCCGCCGAGATCATCCAGCGCGCAGGATTCGGCAACCAGACCACGGCCATTGCCTGGCTGCGCTTGAAAGGTTTGCCGCGAAGTGCCTTTGGTACGGCGCTGGCCCATGGCGGATTGGGCATGATCGTGATCGGCGTGATCATCCTTTCCCTGTGGAAGGAAGAACACATCGTCTCCCTCAAGCCCGGCGGCGAAATCCCGGTGGCGGGTTACACCGTGGTATTCAAGGATGTGCAGCCGCTTGTTGGTCCCAACTATGACGGCACCTACGGCCGCTTCGAAATCATGCGGGGCGACCGTCTCGTCAAGGAAGTGGTCTCGGAGAAGCGCCAGTTCCGCCCGCGCAGCATGCCGACTACGGAAGTGGGGCTGATGCAGGGCGTGTGGGGCGACGTCTATGTGGTGCTCGGCGACCCCGGCGAGGATGGAGCCTACGTGGTGCGCGCTTCATTCAATCCCATGGCAAGCGTCATATGGCTGGGTGCGCTGGTGATGTTCCTGGGCGGCCTCCTGTCGCTGACAGACCGGCGGCTCCGCATCGGCGTGCCCAAGCGTGCAGCCGCTCCGGTGAACGCCATGCCAAGCCCTGCCGAGTAATGACCATGCTTCGTTTCTTCTCTGCGGCACTCATCACCCTTTGGCTCGCGCTGCCCGCCCTTGCCGTGCAGCCAGATGAGATGCTGAAGGATCCCGCTCTGGAGGCCCGCGCCAGGCACATTTCCGCCGGACTGCGCTGCCTAGTCTGCCAGAACCAGTCGATCGATGAATCGGATGCCGGGGTGGCGCGTGATCTGCGTGTGCTGATCCGCGAACAGTTGCAGCAGAAGAAGTCGGATGACGAGATCATTGCCTTCGTGGTGGACCGCTACGGCGAATATGTCCTCCTGAAGCCGCGCCTTGAAACCCGGACGCTGGTCCTCTGGTTGACGCCGTTTGCGATTCTTCTCATTGGGGGAGCCGTTATCCTGCTCCGCCGCCGCCAGCCGGAATCGGCCCCGGACCGGCTGAGTGATGCCGAAAAGGCCGCATTGGACGCCATCCTGCGCAAATAAGCCGGATTTGCCGTCAACTTGCCGCAAGTCTTACGGAGTTTTCATGCTGCCGTAATGGCGGCGTAAGGCAGTTCACCTTATCTCTTCACCATCCCACTGACACATGGAGTGATGAGACAATGTCAGCCCCCTTTTCCTCTTC
>CALMLK010000203.1 GCA_937868035.1 uncultured Alphaproteobacteria bacterium | reverse complement strand
TGTGCGCCAGGGACGCGGGGCAAACGTGGTGTCGTCGCCCATGAAGCGGAACGAGACGACGCGCCGCCTGTTGCCGCCAGCGACTCCGCCTGCCCCGTGGAGCGAGAGCATGTGGAAAAACACGGCATCCCCCGGTTCCAGCGCCCAGCCCAGTACCGTGTAAGTGTCGGGATTGCCTTCGATGTCGGGAATTTCCCGCAATGATCCTTCGGGAAACCATTTGGCTTCGTTGTTCATGAAGGTGCGCGGCATCAGCCAACCCTGGCGGTGGGACCCGGCCACAAATTTGAGAGTCGCGTCAGCGGTCACGGGGTCCACCGGCAACCACATGGAAATATTGTCGAAACCGTCAATATTGTAATAGGGCTGGTCCTGATGCCAGGGCGTCCGGGCGACGGTCTTGGGCTCCTTCACCAGCAGGTGATCGTGATAGAGGCGCAAGGTCCTGCAGCCCATCAGCTGACCCGCGGCCGCTGCGGCGGGCGATTGCATGAGGAAGTCGCGATATTCGGGAATGCGCTGCCAGTTGCAGAAATCCTCGATAAAATAGCCGGGGTCTTCGGGGCGCGAGGCGACGATGGAGAGCGGGCTTGGCTCGGCCATATTGCGGGCGATTCCGCGTTCCAGCAGCGACAATTCCTCGCCGCTGAACAGGCCCCGGATCACCACGGCACCATTTTCCCGATAGAATTCAATGTCTTTGGCAGAAATCTTCATGATTCACATCTTTCGGGATATTTCTGTAATATCTCTTGATACATATTAGGATCTTCGCTACATCGGACTCACCGGGTGCCCGCCTCGTGGGCATTCTTCAACATCACAATGCTTTCGGAGAAAGTACAACTATGAACGGTATCCTTCCTGCTTCCTGGTCCGGCTACACCCATGCGGCGCTGCGCATCATGACCGGCCTCCTGTTCCTCGCCCACGGCACTGCCAAGCTCCTCGGCTGGCCTGCTGTGGACATGTTCAAGGATGGCGTGCCCCTGCTCTCGCTGTTCGGCATCGGCGGCCTCCTCGAAATCGTCGGCGGCCTGATGATCGTCGTCGGCTTCTTCACGCGCACCGTGGCATTCGTGCTCTCGGGCATGATGGCGGTGGCCTACTTCATGTTCCACGCCCCGTCGTCGGTCTATCCGATCATCAACCAGGGCGAGCTCGCCATCCTCTACAGCTTCGTGTTCCTGTGGCTCGCCACGGCCGGTTCCGGCCCGTGGAGCGTGGATGCCAGCCGCAAGGCTGCCTGATACCCGATCTCCCGCAAGACCGACTGGCGCAGGTGCAAACCTGCGCCGTTTTCTTTGTCCGGATCAGGCGAATTCCATAATGACGGCATCGACCTGAAGGCTGTCGCCCTGCTTGGCATTGAGCTTGCGGACGGTGACGTCGCGCTCGGCGCGCAGGATGTTCTCCATCTTCATCGCTTCCACGATGGCCAACGGATCGCCCGCCTTGACGTCCTGCCCCTCCGCCACTGCAATCGACACCACAAGCCCGGGCATCGGGCAGAGCAGCTTCTTGGAGGTATCGGCAGGCTTCTTCTCCGGCATGAGGCGCGCGAGTTCGGCCTCGCGGCCCGAGAACACATGGGCATGCACCGAGATGCCGCGCCAGGTGAGGCGGTAGCCGTTGAGCACGCGCTTCACCTGCACGGAGAGGGTTTCGCCTCCGGCCTGCACGTGGGCGATGCTTTGGCCGGGCACCCAATCGCAGGCCCGCGCTTCAGCTTCCATCGCCGCATCAAGTTCGATCTGGTGCCACTCCGTTCCGAGACGAACCTGGCGGCTGTGATCGAACTTCACTTCGCGGCCTGTCATCTGCCCTGAGATATGACGCTTGCGGGCGTTTTCGATGTGATCAAGCAACGCCGCCACATGCGCCAGCCTGGCGGAACTTCCCGGCGAGAGGGCCGCACCCTTGAAACCATCGGGGTAATTCTCGGCGATGAATCCTGTGGAAAGCTTCCCCGACTGCCAGACCGGATGCTCCATGATGGCGGCGACGAAGGGAATGTTGTGCTGGATGCCTTCGATCACAAATTCATCCAGCGCCGTGCTCATGGCGGCGATGGCGCCGGCGCGGGTTGGCGCATGGGTGCAGAGCTTGGCGATCATCGGGTCGTACCAGATTGAAATCTCGCCGCCTTCGAACACGCCGGTGTCGTTGCGCACAGTGATGCCGTTCTCGCTTCTCTCAGCCGGGGGCTGGTAGCGCACCAGACGGCCCGTGGAGGGAAGGAAATTGCGGTATGGGTCTTCGGCGTAGACGCGCGATTCGACGGCCCAGCCATTCAGCTTCACGCCCGCCTGCCTGATTGCCAGTTTCTCGCCTGCGGCAACGCGGATCATCTGCTCCACGAGGTCGATGCCGGTGACGAGTTCCGTCACCGGATGCTCGACCTGCAGGCGCGTGTTCATCTCGAGGAAGTAGAAGGAGCGATCCTGGCCCGCCACGAATTCCACCGTGCCGGCGCTGTCGTAACCCACGGCCTTGGCGAGGGCCACGGCCTGTTCGCCCATGGCCTTGCGGGTCTTGTCATCCAGCAGCGGCGACGGGGCCTCCTCGATCACCTTCTGGTTCCGGCGCTGGATCGAGCATTCACGTTCACCGAGGTAGATCACGTTGCCGTGCTTGTCCCCCAGCACCTGGATTTCGATGTGGCGCGGATTGGTGATGAATTTTTCCACGAACACGCGGTCGTCGCCGAAGGACGACTTGGCTTCCGACTTGGCGCGGGCAAAACCATCGCGCACCTCGGCATCGTTGTGGGCGATGCGCATGCCCTTTCCGCCACCACCGGCCGACGCCTTGATCATGACGGGATAGCCGATGTCCCTGGCGATCTTCACCGCTTCGACATCGCTGTCGATGATTCCCATGTAGCCGGGAACGGTTGAAACACCAGCGGCTGCGGCGGCCTTCTTGGATTCAATCTTGTCGCCCATGGCGTCGATGGCGTGGGGGTTGGGACCGATGAAGACGATGCCCGCTTCCTTCAGCGCCTTGGCGAAGGCGGAGCGTTCGGAGAGAAAGCCGTAGCCCGGATGCACGGCTTCCGCGCCTGTCTTGCGGCAGGCTTCGATGATCTTCTCGATGACGAGATAGGACTGGGCCGCCGGTGCTGGCCCGATGTTCACGCGCTCATCCGCCATCTCGACGTGAAGGGCGCGGGCATCCGCGTCGGAATAGACGGCAACCGTCGCGATGCCCATCTTGCGCGCCGTCTTGATGACGCGGCAGGCGATTTCGCCACGGTTGGAGATGAGTATTTTCTTGAACACGAAGCCCCTGCTCCACTTGTATTTTTCTGATCGCAACGGTTTCTAGCCGTGCCGTCAAGACCCGCCAATACGACGGAGGGCGGAGGCCCCCGTCAGTCCAGCAGGGCCCGGGCAACGGCGGGAAGATCGCCATAGTCCCGCTCGGACAGGAACTGCGCCAAGGCCTTCGCCACGGGCACGGCCTCCAGGTTTTCCGCCGGGCAGTTTTCGAGGTCCTGGCCCGATGTGCAGATCTGCGGGCCGAAATCGCTCTTGGGGTCGAGATTTTCGAGTGCCGTCTGCCAGGCTTCCTCGCCCTGCCCCAGACGCTGCTTGGCGGCCACCCAGCCGGCAAGGAAGCCGTTCGTGCTCCAAAGGCTCGGATCGACCTTGGCCGAGAACTCCATCGCTGCAAGGTCCCGCACCAACCGGCTGTGCATGGCCGGATCGTTGGAGATATCCACCAGCCTGTTCCCCCGGAGATGGCTGATGCGGATCGGCGCAAACGAGCCGGCGTAGGAGTCGAAGGCGTAGAGAAAGTCGTTGTCCACCCGGAACAGTTCCAGTGTGCCGTCGCCGTCGGCGTCCTCGTAGGAGTAGCCGCCACCATCAAAGACGCCCGCATCCACCAGTGTCCAGCCGCTGCCACCCTGGGGCGACGTGGCGATCCAGGCTTGAGTGCAACAGTGTGCACCGCCGGTGAAGCGGGTGAACACCAGTTGCGGGCCATTGGCCGTGGGATCGAGCTTGATGAGGCCGGCGTCCGACCCGAACATGGAATAATCCGTCGGGGTGGTGAAGGAAAACAGCAGCTTTCCGTCCTTTTCGGCAGTGGCGGTCGTGGGGCCGGGATTGTCCTCGTCGCCCTTCATCGACACCACATAGGTGATGCCGTCGCCTGAAAACTGCACGGGCTTGTTCACCTCGTAGGTGGCGAGCACGCGCTGTTCATCCCAGGGGAGTTCCTCGTAGATTTTTTCGATGTACTTGTCGCCACGCGAGAGCAGCGCATCCTTTGGCAATTCGCCTATTTCCTGATGGGCTTTCCTGATCGCCTCGATTGAGCCCTCCTTGTAGGGGCCCAGCACGATGGCGAAAAATCCCGACTGGGTTGTCACAACTTTGGCCCGCTCCGTGGAATAGAGCCCTGCAATGGCGATGGCGGTGTCCTTGTCCTTGGTGGAGGCGATGGTGAGCCAGCGTTCCTTGCCCGCAAGGGTGAGGGACCCGGCAGGGGCTGGCGCTGCCATGAGGAGCGCCATCAGACAACTTGCCCCCGCAAGCGTAACGATTTTTGGCATGGCCTCCTTATGGGCGAGGCGCGGGGCAACCTCAAGTGGGGGTCTGCCAGTTCTGTTAAATTTGCCCTGCCCGCGCTGCTCGGCTAAAGGCGCGGCCATGACCGTGACCGTGCCGAAAGTGGGGCTTGTCCAATTGGGCTGCCCGAAAAACCTCGTGGACAGCGAGCGCATCCTCACCCAGCTCCGGGCCGAGGGCTATGTGATTGCGCCCGGGTATGGCGATGCCGACGTGGTGATCGTCAACACCTGCGGGTTCCTCGATTCCGCCAAGGCGGAGAGCCTGTCCGCCATCGGCGAGGCACTGGAGGAGAACGGCCGCGTCATCGTGACGGGATGCTACGGCATCGAGGATGAGGCGATCCGCAAGGCGCACCCTTCCGTGCTGGCAATCACGGGACCCCACCAGTACGAACAGGTGGTGAAGGCCGTGCATGAGGCGCTGCCGCCGGTTCACGACCCGAAGATGGATCTGGTGCCGCCGCAGGGCCTGCACCTCACGCCGAAGCACTACGCCTATCTCAAGATTTCCGAAGGCTGCAACAACCGCTGCACCTTCTGCATCATCCCCTCGATCCGTGGCGATCTGGTTTCGCGCCCGGCGGCGGCGGTGCTGTACGAGGCTGAACGGCTGGTGAAGGCCGGGGTGAAGGAACTGCTGGTCATCTCGCAGGACACGTCTGCCTATGGTGTTGATCTCAAATACGCGCCGTCGAAATTCCGCGGGCGCGAGGTGCGGGCCAAGTTCTACGATCTGGCGAAGGAACTGGGCGATCTCGGCGCGTGGGTGCGCATGCATTACGTCTATCCCTACCCGCATGTGGACGATGTCATTCCGCTGATGGCGGAGGGGAAGATCCTTCCCTATCTCGACATTCCCTTTCAGCACGCCTCGCCCACAGTTCTGAAGGCCATGCGCCGCCCAGCAAACCAGGAAAAGGTGCTGGACCGGATTGCTGTGTGGCGGAAGGTCTGTCCTGATCTTGCCATCCGCTCGACCTTCATCGTCGGCTTTCCCGGCGAAACGGATCAGGACTTCGAACAGCTGCTCCAGTGGATGAAGGAAGCGCGGATCGAACGCGCGGGCTGCTTCCAGTACGAGCCCGTGTCTGGCGCGACTGCCAATGATCTGGGCCTGCCGCAAGTGCCGGATGAGGTGAAGGCCGAACGGTTTGCGCGCTTCATGGAGACCCAGCAGGCCATTTCGGAAGATGTATTCCGCTCCAAAATCGGACGCGAAATCAACGTCTTGGTTGATGAAATTGACGCCGAGAATGAAGAAGCGGTGGCCCGCTCGCCGTGGGATGCGCCGGAAATCGACGGCAATGTCTTCATCCCCGGCGCGACGGACCTCAAGCCTGGCGACATGGTGAAGGTGAAGATCGTCGACGCTGAGGAATACGACCTGATCGGCGAGCGGATTTAGAAATCCCGCTTCTCCACGAAAAATCCGTACAGGCTGGTGAGCAAGGTCACGCCCATGATGGTGAAGATCCAGTTGAACACGATCTGGAGCGACAGACCGAGCATCAGTGCGAAGGTCAGTCCCGTTCGTTCCAGCATGTAGACGACGCCCGCCAGCAGCAGCGCGACGACAAGCACGCAGAGCGCAAACAACAGTGCCAGGCCGAAGAGGCGCCAGGTGTTGCCTTGGGTGATGGACCATGCGTCCTTCAATCCGAAATCGACCCGTTCCAGCGCCACCGCCGGGAGCTTCACGCTCAGGCGATAGAAGGCGGCGATACCGTAGATCACCGTGGCGCAGTAGATCGGGACTGCGAGGATTGCGCCAGCGTCGCCCATGGCGAGAGGAATCGCCGCCAGCAGCACTGCCGGCACCATTCCGGCGACCAGGAGGAGCATGATCAGCAACGTGTTTCCGAAATAGCGCCAGACCGTGTTGTCGGCACGCAGCCTTGCCCATCCGCGCGGCACTTCGTCCAGCAGAACATAGCGGTGCCAACTCACGGCGATGGACGCGAAGGCAAACAACGTGAGAGCTGCCACAAGCAATGCAATGGCGATGGCCTTGCCTTCCGGCACACTGCCGTCGGCGCGTGGTTCAAGCGTGAAGCCGTAGAGCGTGGCCAGAATGTTCGCGGGCGCGATGAGCAATATCCATGGCCAGCTCAACTGCCAGGCAAAGCCCAGGTTGTTGGTGGTCGAGCGGAGCATGTGCCCAAAGGCGGCCCCCACCGGCAATGTCCGCATCATGTTCTCCCGCGCGAATCCTGCCCCGTTTTCCAACGGCACAGCGGCCGGCACAAGAGGTCAGAGCAGCGAGACGTAAGTTCCGGCGGTGGGGTCCTCGAAGGTCACGCGAAGGCTCGCGCCCTCGACGGTGCTGCTCTTCACGAGGTTGACCCGGCGCCCTGTGACACGGTCATGTGCGCTGATCACCACGTCGGCCCCGGCGAAATTGTCGATGGCTGCGGTGCGGTCGTCAATCGCGTAGCCTTGCGCCTTGAGATGTTCCTTGAGCCAGACCACTTCGGACTGGCCGTCAGATGGAAGGACATACAGGACCGTGCCGAAGGCGGCCTCGGCCCCTGCTTCGCCCGAATATTCCACGCTGCTGATGAAGGGCCGCGACGGCAGCGGCAGCCAGGCCGGTGCGACGATCGCGGCACTCTCGGTGTGAACCGATGGCCCTTGCGTGTTGAAAACCGATGGACCCGACACGGCCAAGGCCAGACAGGCACCGGCTGCCAAAGCGACGAACTTCATGACATATCTCCCCAGATGGGAAGAGTGTTATCGCAGTCTTGCTAAGGCCGGGTTCAGGCAGACGCTCAAATTTGAACGGTCAACCCCGGCGGGAATCCCTCAGAAATCGACGGACATGCCGGCGCTGAGGATGTCCATGTGCGCGTTGGACTTGCCGACAAAGTGAAGGCCAGATTCCGTGCGGTCGATATCCCCTTCCTTGAAGAAGATGTGGGTGTAGGCAAGGTTGGCCTTCATCTTCTCGGTGATCTGCAGGCTTGCACCTGCGCTCAGCCACAAGCGATCCGAGTCCGGTACGCGCAATGAGCGTTCGTCGGGGGCCTGGATAGGGGAAATTTCGTAAGCAAGGCCGCCACGGATCGTGAGCGTGTCGGAGAGATCATGCTCCAGTCCGGCGGAGAAGAAATATCCGTCATGCCAGCCGAATTGGAGAGACTTCAGGACTGCTCCCGGCGGACGCAATCCGCACAGCGCCAGATTGGTGCCGCCACCACTGCAGACGATATCCAACTGCTTCAACCTGCTCCAGTTGGTCCACTCCGCAGAAGCCAGGATCCGCGTCTCAGCCGAAATGTCCTGACGGATGCTGAGGGTCGCGCTTTCCGGCAGTGTGACATCAGCGGAGATGGGATCGAAGCCCGGGATAGCGGGATTTGTGCCACGCAGGGAATCCTCGCCCTTCAGCGTGTGTTTCACGGCAGAGCGGAAACCAAAGCCAAGGTGTGTGCCGTCCATCGGGCGCCAAACAACACCACCACTGAAACCGAAGCCGATATCATCGCCCTGCACCACAACACTGGAACTGGTGGGTGCGACATCGCCCGCCGAGCGCAGATCCGCGGTCATGTATTCCATGATGACGCCGCCACCGATGGTGATGTCGGGCGAGACGTTGTAGGCCAGTGCCAATTGTCCGTTGTAGGTTTTGACCTGTGACTTGCGATTAAACGTCTGGCCGACCCAGGCAAAGTCCGTCTTGTTGCCAAGGCCGAACGGCGAATTCATGGAAAGGCCCGCGACCAGATCATCGGTCAGTTGGTAACTCATGTAGCTTGCCGGCACGAGCGCGAGGCTGCCCATGTTGCCGCTGGACCCGGTGCCAAGGGCATCGGTGCCCGTAATCTTCGCATAGGGCGCGATCAGCGTGTAGTTCGAGTCGGTCTGGAAGCCTTCGAATTCGCCCAGTACGGCGGGGTTCCAGAACATGCCGGAGAGCCCGCCGCCGCCCGCCGCATTGCCGGCGAAAGACATGCCCTGGTATTCGACCGATTGTTCACGGATGGCGAACCCACCGGCCAGCGCCGAGGTGGCCATGGCGCCGACGGCAATGCCAGTGGCCAGAAGAGCTTTCAAAGCGCGTGTGCGTGTCATTGGACAGTCCCCCCAGTTGCCGCCCACACGGTCCGACTCCGGGCGAAAATCAGGCTCGAAGACTATGTTGGTTGCATCATGGCGTCAAATGCCCGCATGACGTGATGACCCGTCCGATTGTGACAAAATCGTGCCTGTGTCATTTCCGCAACAATAATCTGATTTCGCTCAGAGCGGAATGTTATCGTGCTTCTTCCAGGGGTTATCGAGCTTCTTGCCCTTCAGCATGTCCAGTG
>CALMLK010000202.1 GCA_937868035.1 uncultured Alphaproteobacteria bacterium | reverse complement strand
TGACGACCGCCGACAGCGGGCTGCGCGCCCTTGAGGCGCTGCGTGGTCCCCAGGGCGGCACTTACGAGCTGGTCATTCTCGACCTCGTGATGCCCGAGATGGACGGCATCGAATTCCTCGAAAAATTGCAAGGCGTGCGCGGCGACCTTCCGGTCATCGTGCAGACGTCGCAGGGCTCCATCGAAACCGTGATCAAGGCCATGCGCGCCGGTGCGGATGATTTCGTGGTGAAGCCCGTTTCGCCGGAACGCCTCAAGGTCTCCATCCAGAATCTTCTCAAGGTCAATGCCCTCACCGAAGAGGTGAAGCGGCTGAACAAGAAGGTCACGGGCGCCCTCTCCTTTGCCGATCTCATCGCCTCGTCGCCCGCCATGGCCAATGTCATGCGGCTCGGCAAGCGGGGCGCTGCCTCCACCATTCCGATCCTCATCGAGGGTGAATCCGGTGTGGGCAAGGAAATGATCGCCCGCGCCATCCAGGGCGAGAGCGACCGCGCCGGCCGCGCCTTTGTCGCGGTCAATTGCGGAGCCATTCCGGAGAACCTCGTCGAATCGACTCTGTTCGGCCACGAGAAGGGTTCCTTCACCGGCGCCACCGCCAAGCACATGGGCAAATTCCAGGAAGCCGATGGCGGCACGCTGTTTCTCGACGAGGTGGCAGAACTTCCCCTCGACATGCAGGTGAAGCTCCTGCGCGCCATCCAGGAAGGCGAAGTTGATCCGGTGGGGTCGCGCCGTCCTGTGAAAGTCAACGTGCGCATCGTCTCCGCCACCAACCGCAACATGATCGAGATGGTGAAAGCCGGGCAGTTCCGCGAGGACCTGTATTACCGTCTGAACGTGTTCCCCATCATGGTGCCACCACTCCGCGACCGGAAGGACGACATTCCAGCGCTGGTCAATCACTTCATCACCAAGCTTGCAGCCGAGGAAGGCCGCAAGGTGCGCGGCATCAGGCCGGATGCGCTTGCCATGCTGATGGCTTACGCCTGGCCCGGCAACGTGCGCCAGCTTGAGAACACCGTCTTCCGCGCCATCGTGCTGTGCGAAGGCGACCAGCTGGGGATCGAAGATTTCCCGCAGATTGCATCGCTGGTGGATGGCTATGAAATCATGGTTCCGGCCGCACCGGTGATGCCGGTGCCGGTTCCCCCCGCGCAGCAGCCGGTGCGCCGGGGTGGCACGGAAGTGAGCGATGGAACCGCGCTCGGCATTCCGGTTGTGACGGACGGCGGACACATCCGCAAACTGGAAGATGTCGAAGCCGACATGATCAAGCTGGCATTGCACCGCTACCGTGGGCAGATGTCGGAAGTTGCCCGCAAACTGGGCATTGGGCGCTCGACCCTTTATCGCAAGATGCGCGATCTCGGACTGGAAGAAGCCGCAGGCTAACCCCACATCTGTTCCCACGCAAATTTGTAGTCCGGCATTGCGGCGCGGTCATTGCAAAGCCGCAAGTCGGAGTCTATGAAACTTCGCCCCGGGGAGTCGCCATGGATATGCGTATCATCAAAGCCGCAGCTGTTCTCGCAGCCCTCGCGATTGTCACGCCGCCTGCACAGGCCGGGGGCTTCTTCGATGCGCTCTTCGGCACCAAGGCCGAGCGCAAGGCCCGCGCTGAACGGCGCAGGCTTGAAGCTGAACAGCGCCGCCAGTGGTGGCTTGACGAAGAAGGCGTCCCGGTGAAGCGCAAGCCTTCCAAGGAAGCGCGCCTCAAGAAAAAAGCGGTCGTTCCTGACTACAGCGATCCGGAGCCCATTCCCGGTTTCGGCATGGGTAACGTTGCCTATGTTTTGCCACGGCTTCAGCCGGTCGCGGACAAGGGACTGATCCCAATGCCCGCCGAAGGTGTTGCTGGCGAAGCGATCCGCATTGTTCTGGCAGACAGCAAGACGCCCATCCGCGCCGACCAGAAGGTGCGTGACGGCGTGATCGCCCTCTACCGCGACAGCAAGTTCCGTCCGTTGTGGCTGAGCAACGGCGCTGTTTCGGACCGTGCCAAGTCGGTCCTCGCCTTGCTCAAGTCGTCCTCCGAAGATGGCCTGGAACCTGCCCGCTACATCCCCGCCGGATTCACGGGCTTTGATGACATCGATGGCCAGATTGCCGGCAGCAATATCGCGGCCGCCCAGTTCGACGTGGCGCTGACCGTGGCGGTTGCCACCTATGCCACGCATTTGAGCGGCGGCGTGTTCGACCCGGGCAAGCTTTCACTTTATCACGACATCAAGCCGGTGGGCGTGGAGCCGGGAACGGCCCTCAAGGTGCTGGCCTATTCTCCCTTCCCGGTGGAATATCTCAAGACGCTTGCCCCGCAGCATCCGGCTTATGCCCAGCTCAAGGCGGAACTCGCCAAGGTGAGTGCCGCCGGAGAGAGCAAGCCCCTGCCCTTCCCCACCGGAAAGCGCGTGAAGGTGGGACAGTCAGACGATCGCATTCCTGAACTGCGCACCCGCATGGTGGACCTTGGCCACCTCACGGCAGAAGACGCCGCTGTCGACATTGAAAAAGACAACGTGCTGGACAAGGCGCTGAGCAAGAGCCTGAAGCTTTACCAGGCCAGCGCCGGCATCGCCCAGACGGGATCGCTCGATACGGCCACGGTGAAGTCATTCAACGCCGACAATACCGGCAATGAACGGGAAAAGATCATCTCCAGCCTTGAGCGCCTGCGCTGGCTGCCGAAGAACCTTGGCAGCCGCTATGTTTTCGTGAACCAGGCAGCCCAGATGGTCCGGGTGATGGACAATGGCCGGGAAATCTGGACCAGCCGCGTTGTCGTGGGGCGGCCCACCACGCAGACCTCCGTCTTCAACGACGAGATGGAAACGGTGGTGTTCAACCCGACCTGGGGCATGCCGCAGTCCATCCTCATCAATGAATATCTCGGCAAGCTCCGCCGTGATCCGGGCTATTTCGACCGGATCGGCTATCAGGTGGTGAATGCCAAGGGCAAGAAGGTCTCGTCGCGCTCGGTCAGCTGGGGCAGCGTGGGGGCAAACTCCGGAATCGGTGTCGTTCAGCCGGCTGGTGACGGCAATGCCCTGGGTGAACTGAAATTCCTCTTCCCCAACAGCCATTCCATCTACATGCACGACACGCCCAACCGCGAACTTTTCGCGGAAAATCGCCGGGCCTTCAGCCACGGCTGTGTGCGTGTCCAGAATCCCCGCGAATTTGCCAAGGTTTTGCTGGGTCTGACGGACGAAGACATCGAATCCCGCCTGGCCACGGGCGAGACCCAGAACGTCAAGGTGAAGCCGGGGACGTTTGTCTATCTCTCCTACTTCACCGCATGGCCCGATTCTGACGGAAAAATCCGTTATTTTCCAGACATTTACGAGCGAGACAAGACTCTTGAGGGAGCACGCAGCATCGTCGCCCGTGCCTTCGGGGCCACGAGCGACGTGAAAATCGTCGAGGCTGCGTCAAAAACGACCGGTCTGGCCGCCGATTAACGTCTTGGATTCGCCTCCATTAATCCCCAATTAATCATAATCGGGCAATGTTTCTCCCTAAGCGAGGCCGCCTCACAGCAGCCTTAATCTTGTTCGATGTCGGAAACGGGACTAGAGTAAGCCTGTTGCTTACCTCCAGTTCTGGCCGGAAAGTGTGTGGGAGCCGGGCCGGTGCCTGGGGTGAGTTGCGTGGAAAATAATCAGGTAACGGACGTCGGACATCGCATTTCCTTGAGCAAAAAGTTTGCCAAAGCATTGGCCTCGCTGGCCATCGCCGGAACGCTGGCTGTTGGAGCCTGGTCGTTCGTTGACGCATCGCCCTCCGTGGCTGGCGGCGAGACGCGCACGATCTCTCTCTATCACGTGCACACCAAGGAAAGCCTCACCATCACCTACATGAAGGACGGCCGCTACATTCCGTCCGCCATGAAAAACATCAATCACCTGATGCGCGACTGGCGCCGCAACGAACCGATCAACATTGATCCGCGCACCCTCGATCTGCTGTGGGAACTGCACGCCGATCTCGGTTCGACCAAACCCATCCACATCGTTTGCGGCTACCGCAGCCCGCGCACCAATGCCTTCCTGAAAAAGATCGGCCGCAAGGTTGCGACCAAGAGCCAGCACATGCGCGGCAAGGCCATCGACTTCTTCTTCCCTGACGTGCCCACGGCCAAGATTCGCAACAGCGCCCTTGCCCGCAAGGTGGGTGGCGTTGGTTTCTACCGCTCCGCCGGTGGCCCGACGGGCTTCCTGCACATCGATTCCGGCAACGTCCGCCACTGGGGCCCCGGCATGGCGCCTTCGCAGATGGCGAGCCTTGTCCGCGACGGCCAGAAGTATGTCGGCAAGCGCCTGAAGAACCGCACGGTTGCGCCTGACTCGATCGAAGTCGCCTCGGAAGAGGATGACAGCGAAGGTTCAGGCGGCCTGTGGGGTCTCGTGACCGGCAAGAAGGGCAAGAAGAAGTCGGCTGAGCCTGCCTCACCGCTGGGCTCTTATGCCGATGGCCAGCTTGCTCAGTGGAGCGAAGACGCCGCCGCTGTCGGCAATGACACGGTGAGCGCTGCCGCGCCGCTGGACGAAGCCATCATTGACCAGCCCTCGGCCAAGGACAAGCGTCCGAAGCTCGTTGATCCCGATACCGCTGGCCTTGCCTCCATGGCCCAGACGGCTGCTGTTGAATCCCTCGCTGATGGCTCTGCCTCCGCCGATGAAGACGGTGCCGCCGCCCCGGTGATGAGTGCT
>CALMLK010000201.1 GCA_937868035.1 uncultured Alphaproteobacteria bacterium | reverse complement strand
TGAGCGTGCCTTCCCGCGCGGTGAAGACACCATGCTTCGTGCCACCATGGTTGGGGTCAAGCACGCGCAGGCCACCGAGAAGAACGGTCACCTCCGCCGATGTCAGGACCATGAGCTGGGCGCGGTCGAGAAGCAGTTCCTCGGCGCTCACCACATAGTCCTTCTTCATCCAGTTGCGGAAGCCATCGGCCAGTGGTTCAAGCACGCTGAAGGAAGGCGCATCGGTCATGCCATCGGTGGCATCACCCCGGCCTGGCGCGAAGGGAACGGCGACGTTGAAGCCACCCGCCTTAACCGCCTTTTCCACACCGACATTGCCGGCGAGCACGATCACGTCTGCGATGCTGGCGCCCGTTTCGCGCGCGATGGGTTCGAGTTTGGCGAGAACCCGCTGGAGACGCGCGGGTTCATTGCCCTCCCAATCCTTCTGGGGCGCAAGACGGATGCGGGCACCGTTGGCGCCACCGCGCTTGTCGGAGCCGCGGAAAGTCCGGGCGCTGTCCCAGGCTGTCGCGATGAGCTCATGGGCGGGAAGGCCCGTGGCGGCGATTTTCGCTTTCACGGCATTGACATCATAATCCGTGCGGCCAGCCGGGACCGGGTCCTGCCAGATCAGGTCTTCCTTCGGCACGTCCGGGCCGATGTAGCGCGACTTCGGCCCCATGTCGCGATGGGTGAGCTTGAACCAGGCGCGCGCGAAGACCTCGGAGAAGTAATCGTGGTCCTTTTGGAAGCGCTGCGCGATCTTGCGGTAGACGGGATCAAACTTCAGCGCCATGTCGGCGTCGGTCATCATGGGCATGACGCGGATTGAAGGATCTTCCACGTCCACCGGCATGTCTTCCGGTTTGATGTCGATGGGATGCCAGATGTTGGCGCCCGCCGGCGATTTCGTCAGCCACCAGTCATAGGTGAAGAGCAGGCGGAGGTAGCCATTGTCCCACTTGGTGGGATTGGTTGTCCACGCGCCCTCGATGCCGCTCGACATGGTGTCGCGCCCGATGCCGCGGTTCTTGCTGTTGGCCCAGCCGAGGCCCTGGCCAATGATGTCGGCTCCTTCCGGATCGGCACCGATCATCTTGGCGTCGCCATTGCCGTGAGCCTTGCCGACGGTGTGACCACCCGCCGTGAGGGCGACCGTTTCTTCATCGTCCATCGCCATGCGGGCAAAGGTGACGCGCATGTCCTGCGCCGTGCGCACCGGATCAGGCTTGCCGCCCACGCCTTCGGGGTTCACGTAAATGAGACCCATCTGCACGGCGGCCAGCGGGTTCTCGAGTGAGGTGCGCTCGTCGCCATCATAGCGGCCCGCAGCCAGCCATTCCTTTTCCGACCCCCAATAGGTGTCCTTCTCGGGATGCCACACGTCTTCGCGGCCGAAGGAGAAACCGAAGGTCTTGAGGCCCATGGACTCGTAGGCCACGTTGCCGGCGAGGATCATCAGGTCCGCCCAGCTCAGGCGGTTGCCGTACTTCTTCTTGACGGGCCACAGCAGGCGGCGGGCCTTGTCGAGGCTGACGTTGTCTGGCCAGCAATTGAGCGGGGCGAAACGCTGGCTGCCGGAGCCGCCACCGCCGCGGCCATCGGCCAGGCGATAGGTGCCGGCGGAATGCCAGGCCATGCGGATCATCAGGCCGCCGTAGTGCCCCCAGTCAGCGGGCCACCAGGGCTGGCTGTCGGTCATCAGCGCCTTGAGGTCCTTCTTCAGGGCCTCCACGTCGAGCTTCTTCACTTCCTCGCGGTAGTTGAAGTCCTTGCCCATCGGGTTGGTCTTGCTGTCGTGCTGGTGCAGGATGTCGAAGTTCAGACCCTTCGGCCACCAATCCATGTTGGACCGTCCCACGGCGGTGTGGCCGCCGTGCATGACCGGGCATTTCCCTGATGATTTCACGTCATCCATGTGCATCTCCTTGCTCTGTGCTGTATTTGCGGGCCGGCATAGCCAGCGCGGCAATTTCCCGGCCAGCCTAGCACAGGCCCATGACCTGCCGCATTCGCATTTTTGTCACCAGCACGGCGCGGGATTGGCGCTTCAGGTGAGCCATGGGCCGTGATGGGCACCCGGTGCGTCGCTGCGCTCAAAGCCGTGGGCACCGAAGAAATCACGCTGCGCCTGGATCAGGTTGGCGCTGCCGCGTGACTGCCTGTAACCATCGAAATAGCCGAGGGCGGCTGCGAGTGCCGGAACGGGAATGCCGGCTTCGGCAGCCTGGGCCACGGTCTTCCGCAACGCGCCGTGGCTTGCTTTCATTTCCGTCACGAAATCCGGCGCCAGCAACAGGTTTCCTTCATTTCCGCGCGCCGCAAAGGACGATGCGATGAGACCGAGGAACTGCGAGCGGATGATGCAGCCGGCACGCCAGATGCTGGCTATGGTGGCGAGCGGCATGTTCCATGTCTTCTCCTGCGATGCCTTTTCCAGAACGGCGAAGCCCTGGGCATAGGCCGAAATCTTTCCCGCAAGCAGGGCCGCTTCCAGTTGCCGGATGAGTGCGGCGGCGCTCGCGGGCTTCATGCGGCGGCGGGGAATGGCGTAAGTCTTCTCGGCCACGCTCCGCTCATCCTTCATGGATGAAAGAATGCGCGCCGCGACGGCGGCTTCCAGTGTCGTCGCCGGAACGCCGAGCTTCTGCGACTCGATCACTGACCACTTGCCGGTGCCCTTCTGCCCGGCACGGTCCACGATCACATCCACCAGCGGACCCTTTGTCTTCGCATCCGTGACGTCCAGCACGCGGGCCGTTATTTCGATGAGGTAGGAATCGAGCGGCCCCACATTCCACTTGCCGAAGACCTTTGCGATCTCAGGCGCGGCCATGCCCAGTCCGTCGCGGAGGATGGCGTAGATCTCGGCGATCATCTGCATGTCGGCATATTCGATGCCGTTGTGGATGGTCTTGACAAAATGCCCTGCCCCGCCCGTGCCAAGCCAGGCACAACACGGATCGTCCTGATATTTCGCCGCGATGGCCAGCAATATCCTCTCGACCGCCTGATAGGATTCGCGCTTGCCACCCACCATGATGGAGGGCCCGTTGCGTGCCCCTTCCGCACCACCTGAAACGCCCATGCCCAGGAAGGTCAGGCCGCGTGGGGTCAGCGCCT
>CALMLK010000200.1 GCA_937868035.1 uncultured Alphaproteobacteria bacterium | reverse complement strand
GTCCTTCCTGATTGACCGTGAAATCAACGCCACCGGCGTTGCCGCTGCGCAGATCGTCTCCAACAACTATCAGGGCGCGCAACTTGGCGCCCAGGAGTTCGTGAAGCTGATGGGCGAAAAGGGCACCTTCGTCGAACTCGTCGGCAAGGAATCCGACACCAATGCCGGCATCCGCTCCAAGGGCTACCATGACGTGATCGACGCCTATCCGGATCTCAAGATGGTGGCGCAGCAGTCCGCCAACTGGAGCCAGAAGGAAGCCTTCGACAAGATGGAAACCATCCTGCAGGCCAATCCCGACATCAAGGGCGTGATTTCCGGCAACGACACGATGGCCATGGGCGCCATTGCAGCACTGCAGGCAGCAGGCAAGAAGGACGTGATCGTCGTGGGCTTCGATGGCTCCAACGACGTGCGTGACTCGATCATTGCCGGCGGCATCAAGGCCACCGTGCTCCAGCCCGCCTTCTTCTCGGCCCAGCTCGCCGTGCAGCAGGCTGATGACGCCATCAAGAACAAGAAGATGCCGGAGCAGGAAAAGCAGTTGCTGGACTGCGTCCTCATCAACGGTGACAATGCGGCCAAGCTCGAAACCTTCGCGCTGAAGCCCTGATCGCCACAGCATCCAGATGGGCGGGGCCGGGTTTCCTGGCTCCGCCACTTTTTCCTGCAAGGCTGCATGTGATGATGATGGTCACGATGACGAGACTCCTTGCCGTGCTTCTGGCCTGCCTTGTCCTCGCCGGATGCAAGTTCGTGCCGACGGCCGAGAAGCACAAGCCGGCGTCCAACAATTCCGCTGAAGCACCCGACAAGGGGTTTGACAGCAAGGTGGCAGGGATGTGGGAGACGAAAGTCCTGCCCTATGCCAAGGCGAAAGCCGGCCCCTTCGCCGATGTGACCGCCGCCATCACGGCCAACGCGCACGCCGCCGGAGCGAAATACGGATTCAAGGAGAAGGGTGGCAGCGCCCCCTGGACACTCCTCAGCACCATCAGCGGCAAGATCGTTGCGGCCAACACGCAATCGCGCGCCGCCCTGATCGACGTCGACACCAATGGTGACGGCACGGCCGACGCGCAGGTGCAGATTGGCCCGGTCATACGCGGTACGGCGATCCGCGACTCCCTCGACTTCGTGAACTTCAACGACTTTACCAACCAGATTGATTTTGCCCAGTTCGGCAAGGCCTTCAACACGCACCTGAATGCCAAGGTACTGAACACACTGCCGCGCGAGAACCTGGTGGGAAAGCAGGCCCAGGTGCTGGGCGCATTTCCCTTGCCCGCCGGAGCAGCCTTGCCGCTGGTGACTCCCCTGATGATCGAGGTCACACCATGAGTGCCGGTGATGGCGACATCATCCTCCGCCTCGAAGACGTGACCAAGGTTTATTCCGGCACCGTGGCCCTGAAGCACGCCTCCATCGACATTCGCAAGGGTGCTGTCACCGTCCTCGTGGGCGAGAACGGCGCAGGCAAGTCCACCATGATGAAGATCATCGCGGGCGTGGAACAGCCGACGCTGGGCCGGATCCTGCTCGATGGACAGGACGTTCATTTCAACCGTCCCGCTGACGCCGAGGCCAAGGGCATCAGCATGGTCTTCCAGGAACTGAACCTGCTGGGCAACCTGACCGTCGCCGAGAACATCTTCATGTCGCGGGAAATCACCCGCGGCGCAATCCACATCGATCATGCCCGGCAGGAGAGCCGCGCGCTCCAGATCCTCGACCGTCTGGAGGCTGGCATCCGCCCCAACATGCTGGTGGAAGATCTGATGATCGGTCAGCAGCAGCTGGTGGAGATTGCCAAGGCCGTCTCTCTCAATTCCCGCATCATCATCTTCGACGAGCCGACCTCGGCACTGAGTGCGGCTGAGGTGGACGTGCTGTTCCGCGTGATCGCAGACCTGAAGAAGCAGGGCGTCGCTATCGTTTACATCTCGCACCGGCTGGAAGAACTCATCCGCATCGGCGATTATATCACTGTGCTGCGCGATGGCGCCGTCACCGGAAGCGAACGCATGGCCAACGTCGATACGCGCTGGATCGTGCGCCAGATGATCGGCTCCGACGCCAAGGATTTTTCAAAGCCAGCGGCCCACGCATTTGGCGCGCCCGTGCTCACTTGCACGGACATCATGCTCCCGCGGACGACCGGCGGTTTGGCGGTTGACCATGTGAGCTTCGACGTGCGGGCAGGCGAAATCTTCGGCATCTACGGCTTGATGGGTGCTGGCCGCAGTGAATTGCTGGAATGCATCGTGGGCAGGCACCCGCAGGCGAAAGGCCATGTGGAGGTAGCGGGCGCCAACGTCGACCGCGCCGATACGGCCGCACGCATCGCCGCCGGACTGAGCCTCATTCCGGAAGACCGGCAGCGCGACGGCCTGGTCACCATCCTCTCCATCGCCTCCAACCTCACGCTCTCATCACTTCGCCGCCTCGCGAGAATCTTCCACCTGCGCCCGGCGGATGAAGCCGCAGAGGTGGCGGATGCCGTGCAGAAGCTCTCCATCAAGGCCCCGCGCACGGACTTCGATGTGTCCTCCCTGTCCGGCGGCAACCAGCAGAAGGTCGTGATCGGCAAGGCCCTGATGACGCGGCCGAAGGTCCTCCTCATGGATGAACCGAGCCGCGGCATTGATGTGGGTGCCAAGGCCGATGTGTTCCGCACCATGCGGAAACTCGCCGCGGACGGCATCGGCATCGTCTTCGTCACCTCCGACCTCGACGAGGTGATGGCGCTCTCCGACCGCATCGGCGTCATGAGCAATGGCCGCATGGTGGCAATCCATGACCGCGCATCCATCACCGAAACAGATATCGTGACGGCCTCCATGGTCGGTCACAGGAAAGCAAGGGCAGCATGACCATGGCCACGCGGGAAACGGAAAAAGGCTCGCTGCTGCTGGCCATCATGAAGCTTCGCACCTTCATTGCGCTTTTCGTGGTGCTGATCTTCTTCTCCATCTTCGCGCCGAACTTCCTGAGTTCCGCCAACTTCGTGCTCATGTCGAAACACGTGGCGCTCAACGCCTTCCTCGCCATGGGCATGACTTTCGTCATCATCACCGGCGGCATTGACCTGTCGGTGGGTTCAATCGTCGGCCTCTGCGGCATGGTGGCGGGCGGGCTGATCCTCAATGGCGTTGATCTGCCCGGCGGCTGGACGGTCTACTTCAACGTGGTCGAAGTGGTGCTGATCACGCTGGCGGTGGGTGTCGGCATCGGCATCATCAACGGACTTCTGATCACGAGGCTCAATGTGGCCCCCTTCATTGCCACGCTCGGCACCCTTTACGTTGCGCGCGGTGCGGGGCTTCTTCTCTCGGGCGGCGCCACATTTCCGAACCTTGTGGGCAATGCGGACCTTGGCACGCAGGGCTTCGGCTGGATTGGCACCACGCGCGCCCTGGGGCTTCCCATGTCGGTGTGGGTCCTCATCATCTTGGCGCTGGCGGCGGCTTACGTGGCGCGCTTCACGCCCATCGGCCGGCACGTCTTCGCCGTGGGCGGCAACGAAAGAGCGGCCCGCATGTCGGGCGTGCGGGTCAACCGTGTGAAGATGGCGGTCTACATGTTCTCCGGCTTCTGCGCGGCAATCGTCGGCATCATCATCTCGTCCGAACTCATGGCGGCCCATCCGGCCACGGGCGAAAGTTTCTAACTGAATGCCATCGCGGCGGCTGTTCTGGGTGGCACCTCCATGTCGGGTGGCCGGGGAACGGTGGGCGGCACCATCATCGGGGCCTTCGTGATCGGCATCCTTTCCGATGGCCTCGTGATGATGGGCGTCAGCACGTTCTGGCAGATGGTCATCAAAGGGCTTGTCATTATCTTCGCCGTCGTGATTGATCAGGCCCAGCGCCGCCTGCAGCAGCGGGTGGCGTTGATGCAGATGGCCAAGGCAGGTTGAACCATGAAGAATTTTCGGGGCGCGCTCATCGGTTGCGGTTTCTTCGCCGTCAATCATCTCCACGGGTGGCGGGATGCGGCGGGCGCCGAAATCGTCGCCATCTGTGACCGCTCGGAGGAGCGCCTGAACACAGTGGGCGACCAGTTCGGCATTGTCGCCCGCTACCGCGACGCAGCCCAGATGCTGGCGCGGGAGGATATTGATTTCGTCGACATCGCCACCACCGCACCCTCTCACCGCATGCTGGCCGAACTGGCCGCATCCCACGGCAAGGCGGTCATCTGCCAGAAACCATTCGCGCCTACACTCGCCGATGCAAAAGCCATCGTCGCCGCCTGCGACAAGGCGGGCGTGCCCCTCATGGTGCACGAGAACTTCCGCTGGCAGTCCGCCATCCAGCAGGTGAAGCGGGTGATCGCGTCAGGCGAAATCGGCGATGTCTTCTGGGGCCGCGTGTCGTTCCGTTCGGCCTATGACGTGTTTTCGGGCCAGCCCTATCTGGCGGAAGGCGAACGCTTCATCGTGGAAGACCTGGGCATTCACGCACTCGATGTGGCGCGCTTCCTGCTCGGCGATGCCGAGAATGTCAGCGCCCGCATCACACGGGTCAATCCCGGCATCAAGGGCGAAGACGTGGCCACCATCCTGTTGGACCATGGCAATGGCGTCGCCTCCATCGTCGATTGTTCGTATGCCACGCGCCTTGAAAGGGAAGCCTTCCCGGAAACGCTGATCGAGATCGACAGCAGCCGGGGAAGTTTGCGCCTGGGGCAGGGCTACAGACTGGCAGTCACCTCTCCCGCCGGCACGCGCCACGAGGACGTCTCGCCACCGCTGCTGCCCTGGGCCTCACGGCCGTGGCACAACATCCAGGAAAGCGTCGCGCTCATCGAGCAGCACTGGGTCGATTGCCTGCGGGCCGGCAGCGAGCCGCAGACGTCGGGCCGTGACAATCTCAAGACCTTTGCCCTGGTCGAGGCGGTCTATCAGTCAGCGGCGGAAAAACGCACCGTTCCGCTCAGCGCGCTGCTGGGCTGATTGCGCCGTGCGGGAGTGCCACGTAAAGCGCCCGGGACCGTTCAAGGTGTTTCACCATGGCCGCCTCTGCCGCATCCGGATCATTGGCGGCAAGGTGCGAGATGATTTCCTCGTGCTCGGCCAGCGTATATTTTTCCTTGCCCGTCCAGATCAGCATTTCGCCGTGATAGGTCTTGAGCCAGCCCAGCATCGCCTCGCTCACCGCCGTGAAGATGGGATTGCGCGAGATGGCTGCGATCTGCGTATGGAAGCGCATGTCGGCTGCAATGAACTGGTCCGCATCGCCCAGGAAGCGGCGCTGCTCGTCCAGCGTGGCGCGCAACACTTTCAAGTCTTCATCGGTGGCTCGTTGCGCCGCCTCGCGCGCCATGCCGCGCTCGAAGAAGATGCGCGCGGCCTTGAGGTGTTCGAGCGAATCCGCCGACATGGACAGCATGATGCGGGCGGACTGGTCCACCTGCCGCATCAGCGACTGCGGCGTGAGTTCCAGCACCCGCGCCCGCTCGCCGTGATTGATTTCCACAAGCCCCATGGATTCGAGTTGCTGCATCGCCTCGCGGATGGCCGGGCGGCCGACACCGAAGCGGGCCATCAGCTCACGCTCGGAAGGCATCAGGCTGCCCGGCGTCTTCTCGCCTTCCACCAGCATCCGCTTCAGTCGGTCAAAGACCTCGTCGGACAACTTTCGCTTGGCGATATGTTCGGTCGTGTCCACGGGACCAAGCCTCTGTGCATTTCATTGACAACACGTGATACCATCATTCCGTCATGACGAGAAACCAGTCTTTCATCACCCTCACCTACCTGATCGAAACAGCAGGCAGTCCGGAAAAGCTGGCGGCGAAAATTGCGTCCGACCAATCCACCGGCACCTTCGTGCCGGTGCCCGGCGAAACCGAGGAACTGAAGAACCGCGTGGCGGCCCGCGTCGTGGCCTTGCGTCCCCTGCCGCCCGCATCCCAGCCGTCCTATCCCACCGCGGAACAAGGGCCCTTCAACCGGGCCGAGGCCGACATCGCCTTTCCCTTCGACGCCATCGGCACCGATCTCGCGGCGCTCATGACCATCGCCATCGGCGGCGTCTATTCCATCAAGGGCTTCACCGGCATCCGCGTCTCCGGCATGAAACTCCCCGATGCCTTTGGCAAGGCCTGGCCTGGCCCGCAGTTCGGCATTGCCGGTTCGCGCAGGCTCACGGGCGTGCAGGGCCGCCCCATCATCGGCACCATCATCAAGCCGGCGCTGGGTCTGCGCCCGCATGAGACGGCAGAGCTTGTGAAGGATGTGATCGCGGCGGATGTGGATTTCGTCAAGGACGACGAGAAGCTGATGTCACCGTCCTATTCGCCACTGGAAGACCGCGTCAAAGCCATCATGCCGCTCATCCTGGAGCGCGAACAGAAGACCGGCAAGAAGGTCATGTACGCCTGGGGCATCTCGGCCACGGACCCCGACGAGATGATGCGCAACCACGACATCGTGCTGAAGCACGGCGGCAACTGCGCCGTCATCAACATCAACTCCATCGGCTTCGGCGCCATGGCTTTCCTGCGCAGGCGCTCCGGCCTTGTTCTGCACGCCCACCGCAACGGCTGGGACGTGCTCACGCGCCATCCCGGGCTCGGCATGGATTTTCAGGTATGGCAGCAGTTCTGGCGGCTCCTGGGCGTGGACCAGTTCCAGATCAATGGCATCCGCGTGAAATACTGGGAACCAGACGACAGCTTCGTTGCAAGTTTCAAGGCTGTCAGCACGCCGCTGTTCTCGCCTGCCGATTGCCCGCTCCCTGTGGCGGGGTCCGGCCAATGGGGCGGGCAGGCCCCCGAAACCTACGAACGCACAGGCCGCACGCAAGACCTCATGTATCTCTGCGGCGGTGGCATTGTCTCCCATCCCGGTGGTGCAGGCGCGGGTGTGAAGGCCGTGCGGCAAGCTTGGGAAGCCGCGGTCGCAGGCATTCCGCTTGACGTCTATGCCCGCGACCACATCGAACTGGCGCAATCCATCGCCACCTTCGCCAGTGGCAAGGGGGCCTGATGCCGGCGCTTGCAAAACTGTTGACGTACTACGGCGATGATTTCACCGGTTCGACCGATGTGATGGAGGCGCTGGCAATCCAC
>CALMLK010000199.1 GCA_937868035.1 uncultured Alphaproteobacteria bacterium | reverse complement strand
TCCACCCAGGCCTGCTCCAGCTCCAGCGGCAGCAGGTCCGGGTCGGGGAAATAACGGTAGTCGTGGGCTTCTTCCTTGGAGCGCATGGAGCGCGTTTCGCCCTTGCGGGCATCGAACAGTCGCGTTTCCTGATCAATCGCTCCACCGTCCTCCAGGATGCCGATCTGGCGGCGTGCCTCGTATTCGATGGCCTGGCCCATGAAGCGGATGGAATTCACGTTCTTGATTTCGCAGCGCGTGCCGAAGTCCGCTCCCGGACGGCGTACCGACACGTTCACGTCGGCGCGCATGGAGCCCTGTTCCATGTTGCCGTCGCAGGTGCCGAGGTAGCGCATGATCTGGCGCAGCTTGGTGACATAGGCCTTGGCCTCGTCGGCCGAGCGCATGTCGGGGCGCGAGACAATTTCCATGAGTGCGCAGCCCGAACGGTTCAGGTCGACGAAACTCATGTTGGGATGCTGGTCGTGGAGCGACTTGCCGGCGTCCTGTTCGAGATGCAGGCGTTCAATTCCGACTTCGACCGTCTTGCCGTCATCGAGATCGATGCTGACGCGACCTTCGCCAACGACAGGCTGCTTGTACTGCGAAATCTGGTAGCCCTGCGGCAGGTCGGGATAGAAATAGTTCTTGCGGTCGAAGACCGAGTAATTGTTGATCGCCGCCTTGATGCCGAGGCCCGTGCGGACCGCCTGCTCCACGCAGTATTTGTTGATCACCGGCAACATGCCCGGCATGGCCGCATCCACGGTCGAAACATGGGCGTTGGGGTCGCCGCCAAATTCCGCGCTGGCGCCCGAGAAGAGCTTGGCCTTGGACAGAACCTGCGCGTGGACTTCGAGGCCGATGATGACCTCCCAGTCGCCCGTGGCGCCCTTGATCCAGTCCTTCTTGTCGGCAATGCGTTTGGCGGAATCCATGGTCAGTCCCAATGCAAATCGGTGCGGCGAGGTGTTGCGGGGGTCGTAACGTTTCGGCGGGTTCCGATCAACCCCTTCGGGCTATTTGCCGCCCGGATGGGTGAGTTCCCGGCTGATGCCCCAGACGAGATAGAGGGCGAGCAACAGCAGGAGCCCGAGGATGGCGAGAAATCCCTTGTCGCCAGCCTCGAATACAAAGCCTTGCGGTGTCCAGCGCTGCCACAGCATCAGACCTGCAATGGCCACCAGCAGAACAGCCGAAACCGCCGCCCCCCTGTGCAGGATGGTGATCAGGACACGGGCCAGAGGCGACATTTCGGACATGGGACAATTGCATCCGGGTTATTGATTTCGCTGCCAGAATAGTCTCTCGTCGCGGGTATGGCAAAAGACATCAAGACACGTTCCACACTGAAGCCCCAGACAAGACTTGTGACCGCCTCGCGGGAATATGCCGAGCATGGCATGGTCAACCCCGCTGTCTATCGTGCGTCCACGATCACGTTTCCCGATGTGGAGGCGCTGCACAGCCGCAAACAGCCCTATCTTTACTGGCGGCGGGGTACACCCACCTCCCGCGCCTTCGAAACGGCCGTCGCGGAGCTTGAGGGTGGTCACAATTCCAAGGCCACACCCAGCGGACTCGCTGCGGTTTCTTCCGCCCTCATGGCCATTCTCGGTTCGGGGGATCATCTGCTGATGGTGGACACGGTCTATCATCCGGCCCGCCTGTTCTGTGATTCCGTCCTCAAGCGCATGGGGGTCGAAACAACCTACTACGATCCCGCCATTGGCAAGGGCATCTCCTCCCTCATCCGCAGCAACACGCGCGTGGTCTATTGCGAGAGTCCGGGATCGCAGACCATGGACGTGCAGGACGTACCGGCCATCGCCGATGCCGCGCACCGGGCTGGCGCCATTGCCATGATGGACAACACGTGGAGCGGCGGCCACTACTTCAAGGCCTTTGCCATGGGATGCGATGTCTCCATCCAGGCGGCGACGAAATATCTCGTCGGCCATTCCGACGCGATGCTGGGCACCGTCACCTGCAGTGCGGCGACGTGGGAGCGGTTCCGCGACTACTACGAGACCGTCGGCTTGTTTGCCGGGCCTGATGACATGTACCTTGCCCTTCGCGGCCTCCGCACGCTGGATGTGCGCCTGGAACGGCACATGCGCTCGGCGCTCACGGTGGCGGAATGGCTGCGCGGGCGACCGGAGGTGGAGACGGTGCTCTATCCCGCCCTCAGCAACGCGCCGGGGCATTCCCTGTGGAAGCGAGACTTCACCGGGGCATCGGGACTGTTCTCGGTGGTGCTGAAGCCTGCCTCGCCCAAGGCCGTGGCGTCGATGCTCGACAACATGCAGCTGTTCAGCATGGGCTACTCGTGGGGCGGCTTTGAAAGCCTCATCGTGCCATTCACGCCCCATCGGACAGCGACCACGTGGCAATCCGAGGGGCCGTGCCTGCGGCTTCACATCGGTCTTGAACACACCGACGACCTGATCGCCGATCTCACGGATGGCTTTGCCCGCTTGAAGTCGGCGGAATAAGAGCAGCGCCCCGGTTCGCTTCCAATGCCATATACCAGTCTGATTTCAGCGGCTTATTCGATCGCGGCGATTTGACTTGCGAAGTGGTGTTCGCTTGAGGCAGGATATTGACTGAACAGTCAATCAATATTCTGACCGACAGGAGGCCGACATGCGCCGTGGTGCCGTCCGCAAGCTTCAGCAAGCCGTTCCACCGCCCATGCAGCCGCGCGGCCTCCACATCGGGCGTACGCTGCCCTACGATCCACTGCCGCGCGAAGATGCCGACGCCATCATCGAGGCGACCTATGAACTGCTGGAAGAGATCGGCGTGCGTTTCGAGTCCGGCACCGATGCGGATGCCCTGCTCGCTGGTGTCGGCTGCACCATCGTGGGCGACAGCACGGTGCGCATTCCCCGCGCTGTCGTGAAGGCCGCCCTCGCCTCCATGGCGCGTTCGGTGAAGCTGTGGAACCGCGATGGCAGTGCCGCTCTCGACATCGATAGGCATCACACCTGGTTCATGCCGGGGATGACCTGCATCAAGATTTTCGATCTCCGGACCGGAGAGGCGCGCGACAGCACCCGTGACGATCTGGCGATGGTCACGCGCATTGCCGACGGCTTGCCCAACATCGATGCGGTCTGCGTCTCGTGCAAGGACGTGGCGAACTCCACCATGGCCGGCGAGATCGGCGAGTTTGCCTGCATGGCCGAGAACACCACAAAGCCGCTGGAGTATCTCTGCGAGTTCTCGGAATCGCTGCGCGCGGCCATCGACATGGCGGCAGCGATCCGTGGCGGGCGTGAGCAACTCGCGGCCAAGCCCTATTTCCTGCACATCATCACGCCGCTCCCCCTTTTCTATGCGGCGACGCATGTGGAGCAAATCATTGACGCGGCGCGCGCGGGTGTGCCTACCAGCGTCGGTACGCTGGCCATCGGCGGGGCATCAGCTCCCCTTCCCACAGCGGGATGCCCGCTCCAGTCCCTCGCAACCGACTTCGCAGCCATGGTGCTGGGTCAGGCCGTGCAGCCCGGCTGCTTCTGCCTC
>CALMLK010000198.1 GCA_937868035.1 uncultured Alphaproteobacteria bacterium | reverse complement strand
GCGAATCTCTTCCGTCTGATCGCCGACGATGTAGGTGAGGCCGATGTCGTCCAGCTTGGCCAGTTCCACCTGCAATTCGCGGGTGACACGGCTGACGGCGTTGGCCGTCCAGCGGGCGGCGGCTTCCGGCTTGGGCGAAAGGGTGAGCACCACGATCGCCACGTCATCGATGCCGCGTCCGACGATCAGCGGCTCCGGGATGCCCACGGGAATGCGGTTCATGTTGGCGCGCAGCTTCTCGTGCACGCGGAGGATGGCAGCATCCGGGCTTGTGCCCACGAGGAAACGGGCTGTCACCATGGCACCATCGTCGCGCGTCTGCGAGTAGACGTGTTCGACGCCGTCGATGCTCTTGACGATGGTTTCCAGGGGCTCGGTGACAAGTTTCACGGCATCTTCGGCGCGCAGGCCATCGGCCCGCACGTGAATGTCCACCATGGGCACGGAAATCTGCGGCTCTTCCTCGCGCGGCAAGGTGATGAGTGCCACAAGGCCCACCATGAAGGCGGCGAGAAGGAAGAGCGGCGTGAGCGGCGAGGCGATGAAGGCGCGCGTCAGGCCACCGGCGAGGCCGAGTTTCATGGCGTGATCACCGTGTCACCGGCAGCGAGGCCGGAGAGGATCTCGACCTGTTCGCCGTCGGCGGCCGGCATGCTGGCGCCGATGATGACGGGCACATCAAGCGGACCTTCGCTGCCCTTCAGCGTGACATAATCAACGCCGTGGCGGTTGCTCACCGCCGCGGCCGGAACGCTGACGACGTTGCGGGTTTCCACGGGAATCCAGACCAGTGTCCGTTCTCCGACGAAATAATCGCCGAGGCCATCGACCTCGACATCGGCGATGACGCGGCCGCCTTCCAGTTCGGGGTAAACCTTGACCAGCTTGCCTGCGCGGGCCTTGTCCGCCGTGTCGGCCCCGATGCCGCGTGCGCCGACGCGCACCGTGTCACCCTGCTGGATGCGGGCGGCGTGGCGTTCGGGCAGCGAAAGGCGCAGGAAATAACCGCCACCGGCAATGCGGGCGACAGTTTCACCCGGCATGATGACGGAGCCTTTGGTGACGGGGACGGAGAGCACACGGCCGGGAGCGGGCGCGATGACCTGGCCTTCGCTTCCCTGCTGCACCAGGACGGAGCGCTCCGCCGTCGCGGCTTCAACCTGACGGGTGAGGACGTCGGACTGGGTCTGCAATGCGTCCACGCGGCTCTTGGGGACGACACCCTGGCCCAGCAATTTCTTGCCGCGCGCGAGTTCCGTGCCGGCATTGGCTAGCTCGGAACCGAAGGCCGCGATGCGGGCATCAAGGGCCTGGAGTTGCAGTGCCAGCTTGTCATCCACCACCGTGGCGATGACATCGCCGGCCTTGACGGCGCTGCCCTCCTCCACCGCGAGTGACACGATGCTGCCGCCGATGCGGGCGCGGGCGGGAACCACATCGCGGCTTTCCACCCGGGCGAAGACCGATTTGTAGTCCGGCAGGGGCCGAACCTCGACCTTCACCTCGCCGCCGCGGGCTTGCTGAATCAGGCTGAAAATGCCCAAGATGGCCGCAATTGCGCGCGTTCCCTGTTGTATCCGGCCCATGCTCATTTCAAAAACCCTTGCCAACGCCAAGCATATGTATATTTTAGAAGATACGCAAATATGAATATAGTCGAACTCAACCGTTCCGCCGAGAAGGCCAGCGACTTCCTGAAGTCCCTGGCCAACCCGAACCGTTTGCGCATTCTCTGCCTCATCATGGAAGGCGAGCGGCCGGTGGGTGAATTGGCCGAGGCCATCGGCATCAACCAGAGCGCCACGTCGCAGCACCTCGCCCTGATGCGGCGCGAGGGATTGGTGAAATCGCGCCGCGACGGGCAGACGATCTTCTATCAGCTGGCGGACAAGAACGTGTCCAAGACCCTCAAGCTGCTGAGCGACCTGTTCTGCCCGCCGGGCCGCTGATTATTCGAAGGCCACGCCGGGCTTGGCGCCGAGCTTCTTGAAGACGATCGCCGCCGGGCAGAATCCCGTGAAGGAAGCCTGCAGCATGTTCACGCCCGCAAAAGCAGTGAGCCACAGCCATTGGGGCGAGACGAAGTGGGCAAGCGCCAGCGAGGCCAGAACAACGACACCCGCAAAGCGGAGAACTGCCTTGTCGAGACACATGGGAGCGGTCCTTTCTTTATATATGTAAATTAGAATATACGCATATATAGGACAAGCGCGGATGCTGGCAAGACTTACCTTGCCGGGTGGCGGAAACGCCGCAGGGTGGCGTTTGAGCGGTCAGAATGCTTCAGGTGCGGGCGAGATAGTCCCGCAACGTCTGTTCGGTGCCCCTGCTCCACAGACTGCCGAGAGCCGCAGCGAAGGCCGTACGGAATGTTTCGGACTGCGCCACTCCGCCATAGATGTCATCCATGGTGAGCCATTGCACGGGATCATCCTTGGCCTTGCGGGCGAGCCCCTGCAGGCGGTCCCAGCTCGGGTCATTGGGTTCAATCACCTTGCCGCTTTCGCTGACGCCGTAGCAGTATCGGCACCACAGCGCGGATTCGAGCGCGAGGCCCGTGATGGAGCGGCCGGCCTGCAGGTTGTCGGCGATCACCGGCACGATGAACTTGGGCTGGCGGTTGGAGCCATCGAGGCACAGGCGGCGCTCGGTGTCGCCGATCTTGGGATTGGAAAAGCGCTTCTCGATGAGCTTGTAGTAGTCCTGGATGTTGGTGTTGGGCACCGGCGGCACGGTGGGGACGATTTCCTCCTGCTCCACCTTCTCGAAGAAGGGATGGATGAGCGGATGCTGCATCGCCTCGTGCACGTAATGCACATCCAGAAGACCGCCGGGATAGGCGATGACGGCATGGCCGCCGTTGAGGATGCGGATCTTCATGTATTCAAAAGGCGTCACGTCGGCGACGAATTGCGCACCGACCTTTTCCCAGGCGGGGCGGCCCAACGGGAAATGGTCTTCCACCACCCACTGCTTGAACTCCTCGCAGAACACGGGCCAGTTGTCGGTGATGCCGTAGGCCGTCTCCACGAGGCCGCGCTCGCGGTCCGAGGTCGCGGGGGTGATGCGGTCCACCATGGCGTTGGGGAAGGCGACATTGGCAACGACCCAATCGGCCAACGCCGGATCGAACAGCCGCGCCAGTCCGGCGATGGCATTGCGCGTGACGACGCCATTGTGGGGGACGTTATCACAGGACATCACGGTGTAGGGCGGGATACCCTTGGCCTTGCGGCGCGCAAGCCCTGCGAGGATCAGTCCGAACACCGAGGTGGGGTCCTTGGGGTTTGCGGCATCGCGGGCAATGGCCGGATGCTGCGGATCGAATTTTCCCGTCGCCGGGTTGATCATGTATCCGCCTTCCGTCACCGTGAGCGAGACGATGCGGATGGCGGGGTCGGCCAATGTCTCCAGCAGGCGTGTGCGGTCGGCGGGGGGAATGAAATCAATCATGGCGCCGGTGACGCGGGCCTCGCTGATGCTGGCTTCCTGCTCCACCACGGTGGTGAGGTAGTCCTGGTCCGCAAGTTTCTGGCGCATGACCTCATCCGACGGCAGCACGCCTGCGCCGATGATGGCCCAATCCTGGTCCAGCCCCATGTTGAACAGGTCGTCGAGATAGATCGCGAGATGGGCGCGGTGAAAATTGCCGACGCCGAAATGGACGATGCCGGGCGTGAGGGCGGAACGCGCATATTTCGGAACGCTCACCGTGGCGTTCAGGCCACGCACGGAACTCAGGGACAGCTTGGGCATGGTCTTCTCAACTCATCCATTGGCCGCCGTCGACATTGAATGTCTGGGCGACGACATAGTCACTTTCATTGCTAGCGAGGAATACGGCGCACCCCACATGGTCTTCGGGGAGACCCATTCGGCCATAGGGCACGCCTTCGCCCACGAGACGCTTCTTCTCGCCGAGCGGGCGATTTTCGTATTTTGCGAAGAGGGCGTCCACATGCTCCCACATGGGGGTGTCGACCACGCCGGGGGCGATGCCGTTCACATTGATCTTGTGCTTGATGAGCGCGAGACCCGCCGACTGCGTGAACGAAATCACGGCGGCCTTCGAGGCGCAGTAGACCGCGACAAGGGGTTCGCCACGGCGGCCCGCCTGCGAGGCAAAGTTGATGATCTTGCCGCCCTGCCCGCGCGCGATCATGGATTTGGCCACCGCCTGCATCATGAAGAGCACGCCCTTCACGTTGACGGCGAAGACCTTGTCGTAGCTCTTCTCGGCAATGTCCTCGAGCGGCCCCATGTCGAAGATGGCGGCATTGTTGACCAGGATGTCGACACCGCCCGCGGCTTTCTCCACCTCGGCGACACAGGCGGCAATCGAGTCGTGCCGTGTCACATCGAGGTTGAAAGCGAAGGAATTGCCGCCGATGGCCTTGGCGGTCTTCTGGGCCTCGGCGTATTCGATGTCGGCCACGCAGACGCGCGCGCCTTCCTTCACGTATGCCGCCGCGATTGCGGCGCCGATTCCGCGCGCGCCCCCGGTCACGATGGCGGTTTTGCCTTTCAGTCGCATCAGCGGATCACCTTGCCGTTGTCATCAAATTTGTGAAGACGCGCCATATCGGGCTTCAGGACGATCTTGTCACCATCCTTTCCGCGGAAATCACCGGGCGCGCGCACGACGAGGCGGCCCGCGGTTTCGGTATCGACATGGAGGAAACTGTCCGCGCCCAGATGCTCGGCGAGTGCAATCGTACCGGCCCAGCCGCCCCTGCCCGATGCGATCTCCAGATGTTCTGGCCGAATGCCGATGGTCTTGGCCTTGTGCCTTTCCGCTTCCGCGCCAGTGACGAAGTTCATCTTCGGCGAGCCGATGAAGCCCGCCACGAACAGCGAGTCCGGATTGTTGTAAAGGTCGAGCGGTGAACCCACCTGCTCGATGTTGCCGCGGTTGAGGACGACGATGCGGTCCGCCATGGTCATGGCTTCCACCTGATCATGGGTGACGTAGATCATCGTGGTGCCGAGGTCCTTGTGCAGCTGCATGATGAAGACACGCATGTTGACGCGGAGTGCTGCATCAAGATTGGAGAGCGGTTCGTCAAACAGGAAGGCTTCCGGCTGGCGCACGATGGCACGGCCGATGGCGACGCGCTGGCGTTGGCCGCCGGACAATTGACGGGGCTTGCGGTCGAGATACTCGGTAAGGTTCAAGGTGGCCGCAGCCTTGGCCACCTTCTGCTCGATCTCGGCGGGTGGCACGCCCGCCATCTTGAGGCCGAAGGCAATGTTGTTGCGCACGCTCATATGGGGATAGAGCGCGTAGGACTGGAACACCATGGCGAGGCCGCGCTGGGAGGGAGCGGCATCGGTGACATTCTTGCCGTCGATTTCGATCGTGCCGGAGGTGAGGTCCTCCAGCCCCGCGATCAGCCGCAGCAGCGTGGACTTGCCGCAGCCGGACGGTCCGACAAAGACGACAAACTCGCCGTTGCGGATGTCCAGATTGGCGTTGGGGATGATGTTGGCATCGCCAAAGGACTTGCGGACGTTCTTGAGTGAAATCGTTCCCATGTTACTTCACCGCTCCGAATGTGAGGCCGCGTACGAGTTGTTTCTGGGCGAACCAGCCGAGGACGAGAATGGGGGCAATGGCCATGGTGGAGGCGGCCGAGAGCTTGGCCCAGAACAGGCCTTCCGGCGAAGAATAGCTGGCGATGAACTGCGTCAGCGGTGCTGCGTCCTTGGTGGTCAGCGCCAATGTCCAGAAGGCTTCATTCCAGGCGAGGATGACGTTGAGCAGCACGGTCGAGGCAATGCCCGGCACGGCCATGGGGGTGAGGACATAGACCAGTTCCTTCCACACGTTGGCGCCGTCCATGCGGGAGGCTTCGAGGATCTCCGCCGGGATTTCCTTGAAGTAGGTGTAGAGCATCCAGATGATGATCGGCAGGTTGAGCAGCATCAGCACGGTGATGATGCCGCCGCGCGAATCGAGAAGGCCGAAGTCGCGGAAGATCAGGTAGATCGGGATGAGCGCGCCCACCGGCGGCATCATTTTGGTGGAGAGCATCCACATCAGCAAATCCTTGGTCTTTTTGCCCGGTGCAAAGGCCATGCCCCAGGCGGAGGGAATGGCGATGATGAGCGCGAAGGCGGTGGAACCCAGTGCAAGGATGATCGAGTTCATGGCGAACTTGATGTAGTCGGAACGTTCCTGCACCACGCCATAGTTCTCGGTGGTCCAGTCGAAGAACAGGAACTTCGGCGGAATGAGGATGGCGTCGCCTTCCGACTTGAAGCTGGTCAGGATGGTCCAGAGGATCGGAAAGAAGATCACGAAGGCGATGGACCAGGCGAGGATGGTGAAGAACCATTTGCGGCGGGTGGAAACTGCGCGTGCCATGTCTTCAGCCCTCCAGGTTCTTGCCAATCATGCGCATCAGGAAGAATGCGACGATGTTGGCGAGGACAACCGCAATGAGGCCGCCTGCCGAGGCGCCACCGATGTCATTCGAGATCAGGCCGTACTGATAGACAAGGAACGGCAGGTTGCCCGCGCGCCC
>CALMLK010000197.1 GCA_937868035.1 uncultured Alphaproteobacteria bacterium | reverse complement strand
TCTCCTCGGCTTCGGGTTGCCGCCGGGATCGGCCTCGCTCGGCGAGATGGTGCAACAGGGCAAGAACAACCTTTTCGCGCCGTGGCTGGGGTTCACCGCCTTTTTCGTCACCTCGATCCTGCTCACGCTCCTCGTGTTCGTGGGCGAGGCGGTGCGTGATGCACTCGATCCGCGAAAGACCTTCGCATGAGCGAGCCGCTGCTGCAGGTGAAGGACCTCTCCGTCGCATTCCATCAGGGCGGCGTGACAACGCTTGCCGTCGACCATGTGTCCTTCGCGCTTGAGAAGGGCAAGACGCTGGCACTGGTGGGCGAGTCGGGCTCCGGCAAATCCGTGAGCGCGCTCTCCATCCTCAAGCTGCTTGCCTACCCCGCCGCGTCTCATCCATCAGGTGAGGTATGGTTCAAGGGCCAGAACCTGCTGGACAAGGATGATTCAGAACTGCGCAAGGTGCGCGGCAATGACATCACCATGATCTTCCAGGAGCCGATGACGTCGCTCAACCCGCTGCATACGGTGGAGAAGCAGGTGGGGGAAATCCTCGACCTGCACCAGGGGCTGAGCAAGGACGCGGCACGGCAGCGGACCATCGAACTCCTTGGCAAGGTCGGCATCCGCGACCCTGAAACACGGCTCGGCGACTATCCGCACCAATTGTCCGGCGGGCAGCGCCAGCGCGTGATGATCGCCATGGCGCTCGCCAACAATCCGGAACTGCTGATCGCCGACGAGCCGACGACGGCGCTTGATGTCACCGTGCAGGCGCAGATCCTGAAGCTGCTGAAAGACCTGCAGGCGGAATTCGGCATGGCGCTTCTGCTCATCACCCACGACCTCGGCATCGTGCGCCACATGGCCGACACTGTCTGCGTGATGCAGAAGGGCAAGGTGGTCGAACAGGGTCCAGCCAAGGTGCTCTTCGCAGCGCCGCAACATGCCTACACGAAGATGTTGCTCTCGGCGGAACCCAAGGGCTCGGCACCACCGGCGAAGGCCGATGCCGAGATCGTCGCGGAAGCACACCACCTCAAGGTCTGGTTTCCCATCAAGCGCGGCTTCCTGCGCCGCACGGTGGGGCATATCAAGGCGGTGGATGACCTTGATGTGCAGGTGAAGGCCGGTCAGACGCTGGCGATTGTCGGCGAGAGCGGATCGGGCAAGACCACGCTCGGCCTCGCCATGCTGCGGCTCATTTCCTCACAAGGGCAGATCACCTTTCGCGGACGGCGGATCGACGGGCTGAACAGCCGCGAGATGCGGCCGCTGCGCAAGGACATGCAGGTGGTGTTCCAGGATCCGTTCGGATCGCTCAGCCCGCGCATGTCCATCGTGCAGATCGTGGAAGAAGGATTGCGCATCCAGGACCCGTCACTGGGCGTGGAGGAACGGCGCACCCGCGTGGCGCAATCGCTGGCCGAAGTGGGACTCGATCCCGCCGCCATGGACCGCTACCCGCACGAGTTTTCAGGCGGCCAGCGGCAACGCATCGCCATTGCACGCGCCCTCGCGCTTGATCCGCGCTTCATCATGCTGGACGAGCCCACCTCGGCGCTCGACATGTCGGTGCAGGCGCAGGTGGTCGATCTCCTGCGGGCGTTGCAGGAGAAGCACGGCCTCGGCTACCTCTTCATCAGCCACGACCTGAAGGTGGTGCGGGCGCTGGCGAACGAGGTGATCGTGTTGCGCAACGGCACCGTGGTGGAACGTGGACCGGCGCGGGAGATTTTCGAGAATCCGAAGGACGCCTATACCAAGGCGCTGCTGGCTGCGGCCCTCAACCTCAAAGCCAGCGAAGGAGCGGTGAGACAATGAGCACGTTTCTGTTCGTGACGCCCACCTGGGACGGCCAGTTGTGGGCTGCCGAGATGCGCAAGGCGGCGCCGGGCATGGAGGTGCGGGTGTGGCCCGAGACGGGCGACGTTGCCACGGTGGACTATGTGGCGGCATGGCTGCCGCCGCCGGATGTGGTGCGCTCGCTGTCGCGTCTCAAGGTGATCTTCTCGCTGGGTGCGGGTGTCGATGCCATCCTCAAGGACCCGACGCTGCCGGATGGCGTGCCGATTGTGCGTGTCAACGATCCTGACCTCACCATGCGCATGTCGGAATATGTTGTTCTTCATGTGCTGCTGCATCACCGGCAGCAGCGCCGCCTCGACGAAAACCAGCGCAAAAAAGTCTGGGATGGCTTTGCCACGCATGCGGCGAATGCACTGCGCGTGGGCGTCATGGGATTGGGCGTGCTGGGGCAGGACGCGGCGCGCAAGCTCGCCATGCTCGGCTTCAAAGTGGCGGGATGGAGCCGTTCACCGAAGCTGATCGACGGCGTGCAGTGCTTCTCCGGCGCGGGCGGACTGGACACCTTCCTGGCGCGCACCGACGTGCTGGTCTCGCTGTTGCCCGCCACGCCCGAGACGGACGGCATCCTCAACCGCGCGCTCATCCGCCAGCTCGCCCGCAGCGGTCCGTTCGGTGCCCCCGTGCTCATCAATGCGGGCCGCGGGCGGCAGCAGGTGGAAGAGGATATTCTCGCCGCTCTCGAGGCGGGCGAACTTCGTGGCGCCACGCTGGATGTCTTCCGCACCGAACCCTTGCCGCCGGACAGCCCGTTCTGGTCGCATCCGCGCGTCACGCTCACGCCGCACATCGCGGCGGATTCCGATCCGCAGGTGATCTGTGAATATGTGGCGCGGCAGATTGCGGCGTATGAAGCGAGTGGCAAGCTCAGCAATCTGGTGGACCGGGCGCGGGGTTACTGAAGCCGCTTCATGCTGGTGACGGGCTGGCCCTTGGCGTCGCTGCGGGCAATGGCATCGGCCAACGGTTCACAGACCACCATCATCTCGAAGCCGTTGGCATGGAGCAGCATATCTGCATCCGCCATGATGCCGACGTGGCCTTTCCAGAACACGAGATCACCGCGGCGGAGTTTCTCCGTCCTGGCCAGCGCCGTTCCGAGTGACTCTTCCTGCATGTCGCTGTCGCGGGGGCATTTCCATCCTGTGGCCTGCAAGGCGAGTTGCACGAGGCCGGAGCAATCCAGTCCATGCACCGTCTTGCCGCCCCAGTAATAGGGCGTGAAGATGAAACGTTCGGCGATGCTGACGAAATCGCCACTGCCGGAATCTGCCGGGCGGAGGTGCTTTGCAAAGACGAAGCCCGCGCCGGAATCAGCGTACTGGCCGTCGCCGCTGGCCACGGAGAGGCGCGACAGCATGGGGAGCGTGGTGGCGGGTTGCGTCTTCAGGTCCGCCTTGGGATAGAGAAGTGTCGAGGGGACACTCACCTCATGGCTTGGGGTTGCGGCGCGCGGGACAAGGCGCTCCGTTTCGACGTGGCCCACATAGCCGTCGCGGTCGAGCTTCACCCACGACCAGCCGTCCTTTTCATCGAAGACCTTCAGGGTTTCGCCCGGCAGAGCCTCGGTCAATTGCATGGAGGCGGGATCGGGCATGCGGCGCACGGAGGCAATCTGCATCGCCACTTGGGCGGGACGGCCCTCCACGAAGCGTCCGGCATCGATTCGTCCCCGTAACGCTGCGTCGGCGAGGTCGGGGCGATAGAGGTGGAGGCGCTTGTCGAGGGTGGTCATCACAGGGTTTCCGAAGTTTGGCCGATGAGGTCGCCGAGGCGTTCGAGGTAGAGCACACCCTTCACGGTGCGTTGCACCAGCACGTTGCGCTTGTCCTTCTCGTCGCGGCGGCGGCTGACGAGGCCGAGCTTGCCCATGCTGTCGAGGGCGCGGGTGATCACTGGTTTTGTGACACGGAGCTTGGAAGCAAGTCCGCGCACGGTGTGCGGCGGGGCTTCCAGATAGACGGTCAGCAGCACGCTCATCTGGCGCACCGACAGATCGGGCGCATCATCATGGACAAGGGCAAGGTGGAC
>CALMLK010000196.1 GCA_937868035.1 uncultured Alphaproteobacteria bacterium | reverse complement strand
GGTCCTTGCCTGCATAGAAGCCGGACTTGGTCATGATGTCCTTGACCTTGGCCGCGGCGTTGTCGAGCGCTTCCTTGGCACCGACCTTGCCAACGATGGCATCGTTGATCTGGAAGCCGATTTCCTGCTCCATGTCGAAGGCCGACGGGAGACGCGGCGAGCACCAGGCATAGTCCAACGACTCGGCCCAGATCTTGGCCGGCTGCGAAACCTTGCGGAGGTTCTCGTTGTTCAGCACCGAGCGGTAGCCAGGCGCCACGCCGTTGGCGTTGGCTTCGTTCATGGCCATGATCGACGACGTCGTGAGGAACGAGAGCAGCAGGAAGGCCGCTTCCGGTTCCGGCGAGGTCGCGGCAACCGACGAGGTCGAGCCGGCGATGTTCGGCGGGCAATAGGTGCCGCCGGCAACGCGCGGTTCATAGATCGTCAGGATGTCGTCACCGAGCTTCGACTGATCCGGGCGCGTGGCCTGGGTGCCCGAGTCCTGCCACGAGATGTTGCAGGCGATCTGGCCGCCGAGGAAGGCGCCACGGTTGGTCGGCCAGTCGGCAGCAGCAACGCCTTCGATGGCATGCTTGGACAGGGCGAGGATGGTTTCCAGGCCCTTCATGCCGGCGTCGCCGTTGAAGATCGGCTCCCACTTGTCGTCGAACAGCATCATGCCGTGCTGGGCAGCAATGTGTTCCCACAGGTAGGTGGCCCAGAAGCCGCGGCCGGCCATCATGCCGATGCCCGCCACGCCCTTTTCGGCCTTGTTCAGTTCAGGGGCCAGACGCACCATTTCCTCGTAGGTCGGGATGGTGGTGATGGTGTCCGGATCCTTGCCGAGGACCTTCTTGAAGATCGACTTGCGGATGTGAACCTGCTGGATGTCGCAGTCGAACGGGATGCCGAACATGCCCTTGTCGCCGAAGTTGGCGTAGTTCAGGCGGTAGGTGTCGTAGAAGTCGTCAAGCGGCAGCTTCCACTTGGAGGCATAGTCGTCGAGCTTGGCAAGCAGGCCCTGGGCGGCGAAGTCGCCGAGCCACGGAGAGAAGAACTGCATGCAGTCGAACGACGGGTTGCCCGACATGGCTTCCGAGACAATCTTGTTCTTCATGTCACCATCGGGGATGGCAACGAGATCAATGTTGATGCCCGAGAGATCCTTGAAGGGCTGCGTGCCCTGCAATGCCGATTCACGGTCGTCCGACGAGATCAGGAAGCGGACGGTCTTGCCGCCATGTTCCTTGCGGATGGCTTCCCAGTCAGCGGTGCGGATCCAGTCCTTGTTCGGATCCCACATCAGCTCATCGCCATTCAGGCCGTACTGCTTCTGGTAATCCTTGTTGACGTAGTTGGCCACGTTGATCTTGGCCAGCACGTCCGCAGGGTTCGGCATGTCGGCAAAGGCCCGGTTCACATTGAACAGGTTCACGCCGCCGACGCTGAGTGCTGCACCCGTGGCCGCCGTGCTTTTCAGCAGCGAACGGCGGGTGACCAGACCCGACTTCTTGAACTTCATCACATTCCTCCGTTGGTGTGGCCTGGTTCTGCAAACCCATGGACTACGGCAGGCCAGCCGTGGCGCGGGGTCTTCAATGCCGTCCCCCAGGGAGAGGAGCCGCACGAAATCGATTCTGGGTTTGAGCGTGAGGACAGGACGGGCCGAGCCGAGTTGTCCGCCAGCAACAGCGGCGTCCGGCAAGTGGCGACACGTCTGGAGACACCTGTGACAGGCATCACGTCAGTCCTCCCAAGCGGGCCTTCGAGCCCTTGTTGTTCTATGGTTCAATTAGACTACTTAATGTCTTTCGAGAATGCAAATGTTTCGTTTTAGGAGTCAACCATTCCGTTGTGACGGGCAAAACGGGCCAATCTTGGGCCGCCCGCCTTCCCTGCATGCGGTGGGGAACACAAACCCTGTCTGCATTCCGAAACAATTGTGCTATGAAAGGGCAGATGTATCCATCGCGCGGGCGGTGGATTGATGAGCGAGGATGATTGCCTTGGGCAAAGACACGATGCCGTTTTCCGGCGATCCACTGCCCGAACGTACAGCGGGCCGCGTGGCGCGCAATCGCATGCGCATCGCCTGGATGTACTATGTGGAGGGGCTGACTCAAAACGAAATCGCCGACCGCCTGGGCATTGGCCGCGTGACGGTGGTGCGCAACATCAACGAAGCGCTGAAGCAGCGCGAAGTGAAGATCTGGATCACCGGCGGCGTTGCGGAATGCCTCGACCTGGAAGCGCAGCTGAAGGCACGTTTCGGCCTTGCCGATGCGGTGGTGGTGCCGGAGCCGGCAGAACCCGGGCATGTGAACAAGGCCATCGGCTTTGCCGCGGGCATGTATGTGACGGACCAGCTCACCGACAATTTCTGCCTTGGCGTGGGCTGGGGTGCGACGCTCTATGAGTCATTGCAGACGCTTTCTCCCCGCGAGTTGAACAATGTCGAAGTGGTGTCGCTGCTCGGCGGCATCGTGCAGGCGCGGCGCTTCAACCCGGCGGAATTCGCCTGGCAGTTCGCCAACACGGTGGGCGCCGACTGTTATTTGCTCACGGCACCGGCCGTTGTGGATTCCCCCGAAACGCGACGCGCCCTCATCGAGCGCTGCGGCCTCGATGGCGTGTTGAACCGTGCCGACAACATGAACATGGCGCTGGTCAGCGTCGGCACCATGTCGGCGCTCTCGACCTCGTTCCGCTTCGGCTTCATGAGCGAGGCCGACCGGCAGTCACTGGTGGCCGCCAATGCGGTCGGCGACCTGCTCTATCATTTCTTCGATGCAGAGGGCCGCATCGTTGATCATCCCATCAACGCGCGCGTGATGTCGATGCCGATCGAGCGTCTGCGCAAGGTGCCGCGCCGGGTGCTGATCTCGGGCGGCAACGACAAGGTTCCCGCACTTCTTGCAGGGATGAAACTTTCCGCCGCGAACGTGCTCATCACCAATGAGGATACGGCGCGCGCCCTGCTTGAGGCGCGGGGCTGACATCGGCGGAGGCGCTGGCACAGGGGGCAGCTGGATGCTAACGGCGGCGCTTCCCGAAAGCTCCTCGCCCCTCACCTGGATTCGCCATGCCGCCGCCTCACGCCTCCTCTGCCCGCTTTTCCCTTCTGGCGATGTTCGTCTTGCACGGCATGCTGTTCGGCCTATGGGCCACGCAAATTCCCCTTGCCAAGGTGCGCCTTGATGCGAGCCTCACCACCTTTGGAGTGGCGCTGCTGTGCGTGGCCGCCGGTGCCGTGGTGGCGATGCCGGTGGCGGGCGCGCTGATCAACCTCTTCGGCAGCGCGCGGCTCACCATGGTCACGGGGATGATGTTTGCCGCATCTGTGGCAGCGCCATCGCTGGCACCAAACCTTCTTCTGTTCATGACAGGTGGCGCGTTGCTGGGGGCCTCCATCGGCTCCATGGACGTGGCCATGAATGCCCATGGCCTGCTGATCGAGCGGGCACTGAAGAGGCCGGTGATGTCAGGCTTCCATGGCGGATTCAGCATTGGCGCGGCAGTGGGCACGATCGGCGGGGCATGGCTGCTCGGTGCTGCCGGACCTGCCGTGCAACTCGCCGCAGTGTGCGGACCGGTGTTCATCGCCATGCTCGTGTGCAGCCACTATCTCTTGCCGAGCCATCTGGACCGGGGATTGTCGGGCTCGCACTTTGCCTGGCCCACGGGCGCTTCCATCGGGCTCGGCCTCCTCTGCTTTCTGGCGCTGATGATTGAAGGCTCCGTGGCGGACTGGGGAGCGCTGATGTTGCGCGAACGTTTCGTCGTGGATGCCGCCTTCGCCGCCATGGCCTTCGGCTTCTACCAGACAGGCATGAGTGTGGCGCGCTTCACGGGCGACAGGTTGCGCCTTCATTTCGGCGCGGTGCGGCTTGTGGCCGCGAGCGCCGGTCTCACGGCGGCGGGAACGGCCGCCGCGCTACTCGTGCCCCACCCAGGTCTCTCACTTGTAGCTTTCGCTTTTGCGGGTATTGGCATCGGCAATGTTGCGCCCATCCTCTTCGCGGGTGGCGGCCGGCTTGAACCGGATGCGCCGGGGCGCGGCATCGCGGCCGTCACCTCGCTCGGCTATTCCGGTTTTCTTGCCGGACCGCCGCTGATCGGCGTCGTTGCCGACTTCACATCTCTCCAGCAGGCGATGTTCATCACCGTGGCCGCTGCCTTGATCATCGCCTTCTGCGCGCGCATGGTGAAAGCTGCGGACACATATTGATCCGCACAACGGAGGCGAGATGGATCAGATCAAGGGGAAACGCGTCTTCATCACGGGTGCTGCGCGCGGCCTGGGAGCCGCCTTTGCCGTGGTCCTCGCCGACATGGGCGCGAAGCTTTTCCTCACCGCGCGCAACATCGAACCGCTTTCGGCCCTGGCGGAATCGATCCGCCTGCGCACGGGCACGGCGCCGGAATATCATGCGCTCGATCTCGCCGATGTCTCGCAGGTCACGCTCTTCGCCAAGGCCTGGCGCGACCAGAACCAGCCGCTCGACATTCTCATCAACAACGGCGCGATGTGGCTGTCGGGGTCCATGGATTCGCATGATGCATTTGCGATCCAGCAGACAATCACCGCCAACGTCACGGGTACACTTCTGCTGACGCGCGGATTGCTGCCGCTGCTCAAGGCGTCTCCCGCTGCCGACATCGTCAATGTCGTGTCGGTGAGCGGCATGAGCAACGTGCCGCTGCAAGGCGCGTCCATCGCCTATATCGCATCAAAACATGGACAGACGGGATTGACGGATGGCCTGCGGCAAGAGCTGCGTGGCACGGGCGTGCGGGTGACGGCGCTTTATCCGCCGAACATCGAGGACCTGTCGCCACTCAGCCCCAAGGAATGGGATGCAACCCGCGATATGGCAAGCTGGCTTACCACCAAAGATGTGGTAGGTACCGCGCTCGGCGCCCTCTCGCGCGCCCGGCATGTGCATTTCATGTCGGTGCTGATGGAGACGGCGACAGCCAATTTTCATGGACATTAGGAGCTCAAATTGAAGCTGAAGGACCGCATTGCCGTCATCACCGGATCCGCCAAGGGAATCGGCCTTTCCATCGCCGAGCGCTTCGTTGCCGAAGGGGCCCGGGTGGTGATGTGCGACGTGCTGGACGAAATGGGCGTGAAGGAAGCAAGCCGAATCCGCGCCAACTATCATCACTGTGATGTGTCCAAGCCGAAGGATGTGAATGCGCTCGTGTCCGCCGTGGTGCGTGACCACGGCAGCCTCGACATTCTCGTCAACAATGCCGGAGTTTCGCTGGCGAAGGATTTCCTTGATCTGACCGAGGAGGATTACGACCGCGTGCTCAACATCAACCTCAAGGGCTCGTTCCTGATGTTGCAGGCGGCGGCGCGCGAAATGGTGAAGCAGGTGCGGGCGGGCCGCAAGGCTGGGGCCATCGTCAACATGTCATCGGTCAACGACACGCTCGCCATTCCGGCAATTGCGCCCTACGTCATGTCGAAAGGCGGCGTGAAGCAGCTGACCGCCGTTGCGGCACTGGCGCTGGCGCCCCATGGCATCCGTGTGAACGGCATCGGCCCGGGATCAATCCGCACCGACATGCTCACTGCCACATTGCAGGACAAGGCGGCCTATACGCGGGCCATGTCGCGCACCCCGCTGGGGCGTCCGGGCGAGCCTTCGGAAGTGGCGAGCGTTGCGACGTTCCTCGCCTCCGACGATGCAAGCTATGTGTCGGGCCAGATCATCTACGTCGATGGCGCGCGCATGCCGCTGAACTACACGGTGCCTGTGCCGGAGTGACGCGCGGTTGGCGGCTGGCTAGTCGACCGTCACCACCTGGCCGTTGATGGCGCCTTCCACGCATTTGGTGAAGGCGATGCCGACGCGGGCCGAGGTGACGGGAACATGGCCGGGAAAGAAGCCGTCGTACTTCACAGCCGATTCTTCAAGAAGCCCCGGGCTCACGCAGTTGATGCGAATGCCGCGCGGCATTTCAATCGCCGCGGCGCGCACGAAGTCGTCCAGCGCGCCGTTCATGGACGCGGCGTTGGCACCCTTGCGGATGAAATCGCGGTTGGTGACGCCGCTGGTGATGGTGATCGAGCCGCCATCCTTCACGTGACGGATGGCAATCAGGGCCACGTTGATCTGGCCCATGAGCTTGTCTTCCACACCCTTGCGGAACTGCTGCGGGGTCATGTCGGCGACGGGTCCGAAGTGGCCGTGGCCGGTGGTCGTGACCACCGCATCGACGGCGCCCAAGGCCTTGAACATGGCCTCAATGGAGGCCTCGTCCATGACATCGACTTTCACATCACCGGTGCTGCGGCCTGCGGTGATGATCTCATGGCGCTTGCGCAGGTCGCTGAGGGCGGCCTTGCCGACGGTTCCGGTTCCACCCACAGCGAGAATGCGCATGCTTACTCCTGATCGTCCTGCTTCATGCCCTTCAGCTTGGCGAAGACCGAGTCCGCATCGAGGTCGGCCTCACGGCCGTTTCCTGCCGCGGCGGCAGCAGCTTCGCGTTCTTCCATGGCCATGCGGTGGGCTGTCGTGCCTTCCACTTCGGCGGCAGGAATGAGCGTGCGCGGGGATTCTGCGTCACCGCTGATCTTCTTGCGGTTCGCGGCCTTCTGCACGGCGAAATCCAGATCGATCTGCGAGCAGAGACCGAGCGACACGGGGTCGACCGGTTTGATCGCCGAGATGTTCCAGTGGCTGCGCTCGCGCACGGCGTTGATCGTGTGCTTGGTCGTGCCGACGAGCTTCATGATCGCGGCATCGGGCAGTTCCGGGTGATAGCGCAGGAGCCAGGCGATGGCGTCCGGGCGGTCGCCACGGCGCGAGACGGGCGTGTAGCGGGGGCCGGCCGTCGACTTCTTCACCTGCACATCGACCTTCGATTCCAGGATGGCGAGCGGGCGGCTGGTGTCGGCTTCGGCCTCGGCGATTTCCTCGCGCGTGAGCTGACCGCCGGTGACGGGATCAAGGCCCTTCACACCGGTGGCGACGTCGCCATCGGCGATGCCCTTCACTTCGAGTTCATGCAGGTGACAGAAGTCCGCGATCTGCTTGAAGGTGAGCGTCGTGTTCTCGACCAGCCAAACGGCGGTGGCTTTCGGCATCAGGGGTGGGCGTGACATAATATTTCGCTCCTTCGGAACCGTTCCACGGGCTCCAATTGTTTGGACACAACTTGTCGGGGATGGCGGTCCCTATAGGGGATTGCCGCCCCGAAGGCAATCAGCTTCCCACGGTGAGGACGATCTTGCCGACGTGGGTTGAACTTTCCATCAGGGCGTGCGCATCGGCAGCCTTTTCCAGCGGAAATGCCGCATGAATCGCGGGCCGGCAGCGCCCGGAGGCGAGCAGCGGCCAGACCTTCTCCTCGAGCGCCCGTGCAATCGCGGCCTTTTCCGCGACGCTGCGCGGCCGCAGGGTGGAGCCCGTGTAGGTGAGGCGTTTCACCATGATGGGCAAGAGGTCGGCCTGCACGCGCGAGCCTTCCTGGAACGCGATCTGCACGATGCGGCCATGCATGGCGGCGGCCTTCAGATTGCGCTCCACATAATCCCCGCCCACCATGTCGAGAATGACGTCGGCGGCGATGCCCTGCTCCTTCATCACGGCGACAAAATCCTGCGTGCGGTAGTTGATGGCGAGGCTGGCGCCGAATTCCCGGCAAGCGGCACACTTTTCGTCAGAACCTGCCGTGGCTACGACGCGGGCGCCAAATGCCGTTGCCAGCATGATCGCCGTGGAACCAATGCCGCTGGTGCCACCATGCACCAGAAATGTCTCGCCGCCGCGCAAGCCGCCGCGCTCGAAGACATTGGTCCACACGGTGAAATAGGTTTCGGGCAAGGCTGCGGCTTCGGTGAGGGTCATGCCGTTCGGCACGGGCAGGCAGTTGTCGGCGGCGGCGATGCAATATTCCGCGTAACCGCCGCCGGGCACCAGCGCGCACACTTCATCGCCCGTCTTCCAGCGCGTCACACCTTCGCCCAGCGCCACCACATGGCCCGCAATCTCCAGGCCCGGCGTGGTCGGCGCGCCGGGTGGCGGGGGATAGGCGCCCTTGCGCTGCATCACATCAGGACGGTTGACGCCCGCCGCCACCACCTTGACCAGCACCTGCCCCTCTGCAGGCGCAGGCCGGTCCAGTTCGGCTGGCACCAGCTCGTCGGGGCCGCCGGGGGCGCGAATGGCAATCACCTTCATCTTCATCATGTTTCTCCTGCAGCTTGCCCAAGGTTAATCTGTGGGCCAGAATTCCCGCAAGCAATGGAGGATGCCATGGAGCCCGACGATTTACCAAAACCGAAAGCAATGCTCATTGCAGGCGAACCGCTCGACACCGTGTCGCTTGCCGAACTGGAGCTGCGCATCGTTGCTTTTGAAGGAGAAATCGCCCGGCTGAAGGCCGAAATCGCGAAGAAGAAGGCTTCCAAGGCGGCGGCGGATGCTTTCTTCAAATCGTAAACGCAGCGGCCGAAAAAGGGGCAAGGCCGGCTGCAATCACCGGTTTTGTTAACCATTCAGCAAGTTTTATCATTTACCTTAACAGTCAATCCGGAGCGATCCGGATTCTCTGAGTGGTTCTGTCCACTCTGTTTGACGCCTCCCTGTTAGAACTCAAGCCGCGGTTTCCGCGGCTTTTTTTTATTTGCACGCGATGGCCCCGGACTTGCTCCCCTGTTCTTCGACACAGGCAGGCCGCCCCAGAATGGTTCATCCCGGACGGCTGGACAATGCGAAGCGGAATGCTAAAACACGAAACAAGTGAGTAAGGGGTTGTTCACCATGGGGAATGTGGCGGGTTCAGGAATTGGCCGGGGCGCGGTTGATTTTCTCACGAAATTCACAGGCTCGGACCAGTTCGACAAAGTCTTCAAGGAAGGCATGGGATTGGTCGAGGAAACCGCCAACTATCTGGACGGCCCGGGCCGGGCTGACAGCAAACTTCTCGACCGTTCCGGCGCCATCGCCTACGCCACCGAAAGCATGCGCCTCACCACGCGGCTGATGCAGTTGGCCTCCTGGCTGCTGCTGCAACGCGCCATCGCCGCCGGCGAACTGGGCAGCGACGAAGCCCGCAAGGAAAAGAACCGCATCAGCCTCACCGACATCGGCCGCGGTGCCGATATTCCGGGTGCGGAGCAATTGCCCGAAGGACTGGGCGAACTCGTTGAGCGTTCGCTGCGGCTTCTCGACCGCATCAAGACGCTGGACCTCATGATCTCGCGCCAGACCATGCCGGAGACCGGCAGGGCAAATCCCGTTGCCTCGCAACTGGACCAGC
>CALMLK010000195.1 GCA_937868035.1 uncultured Alphaproteobacteria bacterium | reverse complement strand
CCCCTCGACCACCCGCGCGGAGTCCCCGAGGCGCCAGCCGCGCAGCCGGACCCGCGGTCAGAGCGCATCGAAGGCTCCCATGCGGCGGGCGATCACAAGATAGATCCCCATGATGACGATCGGCACGACGGTGAAGGCGGCGGCCAGCGGAATGTCTCCGGCGGTGCCTTGCAGCGCATAGACAGTGGAACCGATGAAGGGTCGCGATTTGCCGATGATCTGCGGGATGATGTAGTCGCCCAGGGTCAGCGAGAAGGTGAAGATCGAGCCTGCGATGATGCCCGGCAGGGCGAGCGGCAGGATGACCGTGCGGAAGGTCTGGCGGGGCGTTGCGCCCAAATCCGCCGAGGCCTCGATGAAGTTGGCGGGCACGCGCTCCAGTGCTGCCTGTGTCGGCAGGATCATGTAGGGCAGCCAGATGTAGACGAAGACGATGAAGGTGCCGATGTAGCTGATGGACAGCGAAGGTCCGCCCACGGTGGGAAGTGCGAGAATGCCGTCGAGTAGCCAGAGGAGGTGCAGCTTCGCCGCCACCCAGGTGACAATGCCTTCCTTGGCGAGGATCAGTTTCCAGGCATAGACCTTGACGAGATAGCTGGACCAGAGCGGCATCATGACGGCGAGATAGAACAGCGCCTTGCCCCAGCCGCGGGCATAGCGGGCGGCGAAATAGGCGATTGGGAAGGCGAGCACCGCAGAGGCGAGTGTCACTGCCGCCGCCATCAATACCGTGCGCAGAATGATGGTGAAGTTGGAACTCTCGAAGAGCTGCGCGTAGGTGGCGAGGGTGAATTCGTGCAGAACAAGGCCGGAGAATTCATCGAGCGAGTAGAAGCTCTGCAGCAAGAGCGCCAGCAGCGAGCCGATGTAGACAACGCCAATCCACAGCAATGGTGGAAGCAGCAGCAGGAAGGTCAGCAAGCCGGGATGGCGGAAGAAGGTGTCGGCAAGCGTGCTGCGGCGGATGGCGGCGGTCATGCTCCCTCCATGGTCACGGCATCGGCGCGGTTCCACACGAGCGTCGCGGTTTCACCTTCGCTGACGCTGGCAAGCGGGGCGGGCACGACGGCGGCAAGGCGCGTGCCGTCGCTGTCGATGACGATGCGGGTGACGGCGCCCTGATAGTTGACGGAGGCGACGCGACCCGTGGCGGAGGCGGAGGCGGCCGGCAGTTTCTCCTTGCCGCTGCGAATGGAAATCTTCTCGGGCCGCAGGCTGGCCCAGGACTTCGTGCCGCCATGGGCCGCGAAGAAGTCCGGGGCGAGTACATTGGAGGAACCGACGAAATCCGCGACGAAGCGCGAGCGCGGGCGCTCGTAGACATCCGCAGGCGACCCCGCCTGCACGATCTTGCCGTCGTTGAAGATGGCGACACGGTCGGCCATGGAGAGCGCTTCGCCCTGGTCGTGGGTGACGAAAATGAATGTAATGCCAAGCTGCTTTTGCAGGGCCTTCAGTTCTTCCTGCATCTGCTCGCGGAGCTTGAGATCGAGGGCGCCCAGTGGTTCATCGAGCAGCAGCACCTTGGGTTGGTTCACGAGGGCGCGGGCGAGGGCGACACGCTGGCGCTGGCCGCCGGAGAGTTGTGCTGGCCGGCGTGACTGAAAACCGTCGAGCTTCACCATCTTGAGCGCTTCAGTGGCGCGGGCCTCGCGGTCGGGGCGGGCGACGCCCCTGATCATCAGGCCATAGGCCACGTTCTCGCCCACGGTCATGTGGGGAAAGAGGGCGTAATCCTGGAAGACGGTGTTGACGTTGCGCTTGTAGGGCGGCAGGCCCTCGGCGGTTTCGCCAAAGATTTCGATGTGACCGGAGGTGGGCTGTTCAAATCCGGCGATAAGGCGCAGGCATGTGGTCTTGCCGGAGCCGGACGGCCCGAGCATGGCAAAGAATTCGCCCTCGGCAATATCGAGAGTCACATCATCGACAGCGCGCACCGTGCCGAAGTGGCGCGATACGTGCTGGAAGCTCACGGCAGTTTGCATGGTCCGTCCTGAAAAAGGACCCCGGGTGTGACGCCGGGGTCCTGGATTGTGTTGCCGCAGGCTTACTGGCCCATGACCTTGCGGTATTCCTTGTCCCACTGCGAATAGGGGACGCAGGCCCCTTCGGCCTCGCACTTCGAGGTCGGCGTGCGCCAGAACCAGATCTTGTCGAAGTTGTCGAAGCCGTTGGTTGCACAGCCCGTGTCAGTCAAGAGCATGTTGCCCTTGCAGGCGGCGGGGACGGACGGCACCGAGCCGAACCAGGCTGCAAGATCACCCTGCACCTTGGCGTCGATCGAGTGGTTCATCCACATGTAAGCGCAGTTGGGATGGGCGGCTTCAGCGTGAAGCATGGTGGTATCGGCCCAACCCATTGCACCTTCTTCCGGCACGGTGGAGGCGATGGGAGTCTTCTCCATCACCGCCTTGTCGGCCTGCAGCAGGTTCACCTGGAACGGCCAAGACGACGAAGCGACGACGCCTTCGTTCTTGAAGTCGTCGATCTGCACCATGGCGTCATGCCAGTAGCGTCCGACAAGCTGGCGCTGCGCCGACAGCACTTCCATCACCGCGGCGAACTGGTCTTTGTTCAGTTCGTAGGGATTCTTGATGCCAAGTTCGGGCTTCTTCTTCATCAGGTAGAGTGCTGCGTCAGCCACATAGATCGGGCCATCGAAGGCCTGCACGCGGCCCTTGTTGGACTTGCCGTCCGACAGGTTCTGCTCCTCGAAGACCACGCCCCAGCTCTTGGGGGCCTCAGGGAAGATCTTGGCGTTGTAGGCCAGCACGTTCGGGCCCCACTGGTAGGGAACACCATAGTGCACGCCATCGACGGTGTGCCAGGGCGCATCCTTCAGGCGGTCATCGACGGCCTTCCAGTCCTTGATGAGATCGACGTTGACGGGCTGCACCTTCTTGCCCGCGATGAGGCGGAGCGAGGCGTCACCCGAGGCGGTGACGAGGTCGAAGCCGCCCTGATTCATGAGCGTGACCATTTCGTCCGACGTGGCGGCGGTCTTGACGTTGACCTTGCAGCCCGTTTCCTTTTCGAAGCTCGTCACCCAGTCAAAGTTCTTGTCGGTTTCGCCGCGTTCGATGTAGCCGGGCCAGGCCACGATATCGACCTGGCCTTCGCCCTTGCCGATTTCCTTCACCTGCGCCAGCGCCACGCCACTGAAGGCTGTGGTGACGGCCGCGGCTGTCAGAACCGACACGCAGGCTTTGAGCATTGACTTCATGATCTTCTCCCTTACGAGTTTACAGGGGCCTCTGTTGTTCCGTCCGGTATCCGTGCAGGAGGCCGCCCCATTTGGCCCACGTCCCTGCATTGTCCG
>CALMLK010000194.1 GCA_937868035.1 uncultured Alphaproteobacteria bacterium | reverse complement strand
AATCCGTGAGGAAGCGATGCAGCAGGTAGCGGCGGCGCTGCGGCGGCGCGGGCCAGAACAACTCGAAGGCATGGGGCGCACCAAGATCGGCGCGCGTGGATAGCGGCGCCATCAGTTCATCGTGCTTCGCGGCGGCCTCAATCAGCGCGCCGAAGCCATCGTGGGAAATTTCCGCATTGGCATTGCGCACAAGGGTGAGCAGGACCGAGGTATCATCCGTGCCGATCAGCTTGTCGCTGATGGCGCGGGAAAGCCTGCGGCGGCGGGCAACCATTCGGCGCTTGCCCGCGTTATTCTCCGCCACGACCATCGCAAGGTCCTGGTCGGTGATGTGCATGCAGTCTTCCAGCAAGGGGCCGGATACTTCCACGCGGTCATCGCGGATGAGCTTGGCCACCAGAAGCTGCGGCGGGTTGTCCATCATGGCGAGGCGTTGCGACAGCATGGCGAGCGGCTTGGCCGCCAGTTTCGGCAACAGGCGGAGCAAGGTATCGGATGCGAGTGCGCGCTCGTGCGGCAGACCGGAGTTGCTGCCCGATGCCATCATGTCGAGCAGCGAGCGGGCCAGTTCAGCCGTCTCCAGTTGCTCGTCTTCATTGTAGTCAGTGATGACAACTTCCGGCGGCAGAGGCTCGGCGGGAAGGGCCATCTCCTCAATGCGCGACAGGTCGTGCTCCGGCGGCACTTCGGCGATGCTGGTGCCCTGCTCGGCGGCCATGATCTCGGCGGCCTCGCGCAGGAAGTCGGCGCGCTCTTCGAGCGTCGGCGTGGCCAGCACCTGGCGCCAGATGTTTTCGATGTCGAGTTGCTGCAGGCGGTTCGTGGCGCCCTCACGCAGGCGCTCCTGCACCACTTCCATGGTGGGCGGTTCGACCGTGACCTGTTCGCCATTCTCCTCGATCACGCGCGGCGGCGGCGGGGGCGGTGGCGGCGGCAGGATTTCCGGCAAAGCCGCCGGCGGTGCCGCCTTGTGCTCAGCGGCCAGCACGCGCTCCAGCGGTGAGGCATAGACCGGCGGCGGCGGCGCATCTTCCACTTCGGGAGAGACGTGAGGCAGTTCTAATGGCTGCGCCTCTTCGGCGGCGAATTCCACGGCCGTCGCCGGCTCTTCAACGGCGGCGGGCTCTGCATGCCAGTCAACGGCAGGTTCAGGCGGTGCAGGATCGGCAAGCGCCACCAGCACGGGGTCGGGTTCCGGCGTGACGGGTTCTTCCACCGCAGGCGCTTCGAGTTGCGCCAGAACAGGTTCTGCTTCCACATCCGGAAGCATGGCCGGAATCCCATACGCCGGAGCAGCCTCAACAACAGGCGCTACAACGGCGACGTGATGCAATTCCGGCAGGCTGACAGGGCCCATGGCGGGTGGCACGGGTGGAACCACGATAGGTTCAACGTGTGCTGCGGAAACCGCGAGGGACGGGACGGCAACGGCCGGTTTCTTCAAGCGCTCGGCCAAGGCGCGGAAGCGATCGGCACCAATGCGGGGACGCACCGCGCCAGCGCCCAAAGCGCCTGACGCCGAAGTTGCGCCGTTCCCCATGCCAAGTTGTTCCGTCATAGCGTCCAAAGGCTTATTCCCCATGCAATCCATGCCGGACACAGCTTCAAACTTACTTAATTGCGAGGGATGGTGCCCTTGGGCGGCGTTAAGGTTTGAGGTTATGGTGAATGCTTGGTAAATTCCCCGTCATCCTGGCGGTGCCGCTCTGGCGCGCCGCGTGAATGCGCCTACATGAGGGTCCGGAGGTTTTTCACACCATGAGCAAGATCCAGAAGAGCGACGCCGATTGGAAGGCGAAACTTTCCCCTGAAGCCTATCGCGTGGCGCGCGAGCACGGAACGGAGCGCGCCTTTACCAGCCCTCTCAACAACGAGAAGCGCGCTGGCATGTTCACTTGCGTATGCTGCGGGAAACCGGTGTTTTCTTCCGAAACCAAATTCGATTCCGGCACAGGCTGGCCCAGCTTTTATCAGCCCGCGGATGATACCGCCGTGGGCACCAGCGAGGACCGGGCCTGGTTCATGCGGCGCACGGAAGTGCATTGCGCGGATTGCGACGCCCATCTCGGCCATGTGTTCCCGGATGGCCCCCAGCCCACGGGACTGCGCTATTGCATCAATGGTGTCGCCCTCGATTTCAAACCAGAAGGCAAAGAATGACTGCTCCTGTACTTGCTCCGCCGGTGGCGGAGAAACGCCCTGTCGCTGAAACCTGGCATGGCCATACCAAGCATGACGACTACAAATGGCTGAAGGCTGAGAACTGGCAGGAGGTGATGCAGGATCCCTGCCTCCTGCCCGCAGACATTCGCGCCTACCTGGAAGCGGAGAATGCCTTCACCAAGACCGAGATGGCCGAAACGGAGGCGCTGCAGGCGCAGCTGTTCGCGGAACTGAAGGGCCGCATCAAGGAAGACGACCAATCGGTGCCTGCGCCGGATGGGCCTTACGTCTATTCGTCGTCCTTCGTGATTGGTGGGCAATATCCGCTTCTCAAGCGCCGGCCAAAGGCCGGTGGCGCGGAAGAACTGCTGTTCGATTGCAACGCGCTGGCCAAGGACAAGCCTTACTTCAGCCTTGGCGGCGTGGCGCGCTCGCCGGACCATCGGCTTGCGGCCTGGTCGCAGGATGACAAGGGCTCGGAATTCTACGAGATGCGCATCCGCGATTTTGCTTCGGGCACCGACCGGGAGGACCTGCTCACCAACACCAGCGGCGGCGCGACCTGGTCGGCTGACGGGCAGTACATTTTCTATACGTTGCAGGACGAGCATCACCGGCCGCTGAAAAGTTTCCGTCACAGGCTGGGCACGCCGCAGGCGGATGACGAGGTTGTCTTCGATGAGAAGGACACCGGCATGTTCACCGGCATCGGCTCAACAGCGTCGGAACGCTTCATCATCATCTCGGTGCATGATCACGACACGTCCGAGTGCTGGCTCATCGATGCGCAGGCACCGCTGGAAGCCCCGCGCCTTGTGGCGGAGCGCGTTCCCGGCATCGAATATGACATGGAGCATCACGGCGACCGTTTCATCATCAAGACCAACATCAATGGGGCTGAAGACTACAAGCTGGTGACGGCGCCGGTTTCCGATCCGCATCCGCGCAACTGGGTTGACCTTGTTCCGCACCGGCCCGGCATTTTCCTCGTGGGCTTTGCCGTGTTCAAGGATTGGCTGGTGCGCCTTGAACGTGAGAACGCCCTGCCCCGCATCATCGTCCGCAACATGTCGAGCGGCGAGGAGCACGCCATCGCCTTTGATGAAGAGGCCTATTCACTGGGCTTTGGCGACATGCGCGAGTTCGAGACTGACACGCTGCGCTTCAGCTATTCATCGCCCACCACGCCGTCGCAGGTCTTTGACTATGACATGCGGACACGCGCGCGCGTCTTGCGCAAGACGCAGGAGGTGCCATCGGGCCATGATCCATCGCAGTATGTGGCGCGCCGGCTATTGGCACCTGCACATGACGGAGAAACCATTCCGGTGACGCTGCTCTACCGCAAGGACACGCCGCTCGACGGGTCGGCGCCGCTGTGGCTCTATGGTTATGGCTCGTACGGCATCTCCATGCCATCCGGCTTCAACACCAATATCCTGTCGCTGGTGAACCGCGGTTTCATCTACGCCACGGCGCATATTCGCGGCGGACAGGAAAAAGGCCGGCGCTGGTACAAGACCGGCAAGATGGACCAGAAGATGAACACCTTCCGCGATTTCATTTCGGCGGGCGAGCATCTGGTGATGCAAGGCCTCACGCGGCGCGGCGCCATCGTGGCGCAGGGCGGCAGCGCGGGCGGTTTGCTGATGGGTGCCGTCGCCAACATGGCGCCGGACCTGTTCAAGGCCATCGTGGCCGAGGTGCCCTTCGTGGACGCCTTGACGACAATGCTGGACGACACGCTTCCCCTGACTCCGCCGGAATGGCCGGAGTGGGGAAACCCCATCGCCAGCAAGACGGCGTATGAAACCATCTCGGCCTATGCACCTTACGAGAACGTGAAGGCGCAGGCCTATCCGCATCTCTTCGCGCTTGGCGGCCTGACCGACCCGCGCGTCACCTATTGGGAACCGGCGAAATGGGTGGCGAAACTCCGTACCCTGAATACATCGAAAAACCTGCTGCTGCTCAAGATCAACATGGGCGCGGGCCACAGTGGCGCTTCGGGGCGCTTTGACCGGCTGAAGGAGGTGGCGGAAGTCTATGCCTTCGGCCTCAAGG
>CALMLK010000193.1 GCA_937868035.1 uncultured Alphaproteobacteria bacterium | reverse complement strand
GCGCCAGTGGCGCCTGCATCATCACCAGCCGCGCCGGTGATATACCTGCCGCCCACACGGCCACGAGTTCGTTTCGGTAGCTGAGTTCTGTGAGCGTGAGCAGCAGCGCCATCAGCAGGCTCATGGGCAGGAACGTGGCCATGGTCAGCGGCATGCGGTGAAGCACATAGGTCGCCGCCGAAGCCAGCGCGCTGCTTTCGTTGAGAGCCAGGATGTCCTTGGAGTAGGCCACCACTTCGAGCGTCAACACAAACAGCGTGAGCCCGACGAGGATGGCGACAAAGCGCATCAGCACCATGCGGCTGATCATGAGTGCGATGATTCTCATGCATCCCTCCGGATGCCGAACAGCATCAGCACGCGCGCCGTCACCCGCGATGTGAATTCCTGGATGGGGACCAGCACGCGGTCCAGTCCATCGCCGCCCAGGCGGAAGCTTGCGGCATAGAAACGCCAGAAGGCAAAGGCCGCGAGCAGCGCCAGCGGCAGCCATTGCGTCAGCCAAGGAGAGATACCGCTGGAGCGCGATGCCAGTGCGCCCTGCTGGATGATCTCATAGTAGGCGACGAGCAGGCCCAATGCCACGACGATGCGATAAGCCCGCGGGCTGCGCGCCCGGCCGATGGCGAAGGGCAGCGCCAGGAACGGCAGCAGCAGGATCGACAGCACGCTCACGATGCGGCGATGCAGCTCGGAACGGAACGCATCCGCGCTCACCTTGTTGAACGTCTTGGTGTCTCCCTTCACCAGTTCATTGAAGAACAGTTCCTGCTCGTCATCGCCGCGCGGACGGAAGATGTCCTTGGAGACCTTGCCCAGCGGCGTATCGGTTGTGGTGAATTCGGCGACACCGGCGGGAATGGGTTCCACGCCCTTGGAGAGCGTCGGCCAGCGTTCCACCTGCAGGCGGTGGCCATTGTTGAGGCGCAACACAGGCCGTGTCTGTCCCGGCACAGGGATGAGCACGCCATTCGAGGCCGTGAGTGTCTCTGCTCCGTTCGGTCCGTTGTAGTCGAAGAGGAAGATGCGCTTGAAGGTGCTGTTGCTGCGGTCCAGCTGGTCGAGGATGAAGGTGCGTGAGCCCGACTGCATGAACACGCCTTCCTCCGCCAGATAGAAGGCATCCACATTGGTGATGTCGAAGATCACCGAGCGATAGGCGTAGCGGGTCGTCGGTTGCAGCCAGCCGAAGATCACCACGGACGCCGCCATGAATACGATCGCCAGCAGGAACACCGGCCAGGCGAGGCGGTGCAGTCCCACACCCGCCGCCAGCATGGCATCCAGTTCGTTGCTCTTGGAAAGCTTGCTGAACCCGAACAGGAGCCCGATGAACAGGGCCGCCGGCACAGCCGTGCCCAGGTAGTGCGGCACGAGATAGGCCAGCAATTCAAACACGGCGCCGAAGGAGTTGTTCTTGCCCAGCGTGGTGTCGAGCAGGCGCACCAGCCGCTCAGCCAGAAGCATGAGCAGTCCGATGGCGAGGCTGGCACCTAGCGGCGCCAAGACCTGCCGCAATACGTATCTGTCGATAATGGTGAGCACGATGTGTCCTGGCCGGGGGGTTTAGCCGGACAACCGGAAGGCGTCCAGCAGCGCGCCATGAAGGCTGGATTGCTGGGATTCCGTCAGGACGGGGGCAGATTTGAGGTCGGGAACACCGGGCCAGCCCGGATCAGGGAAGGCCGCACCCTCAAAGTCCTGAGGGACCGCATAGCGGGGCAGCACATGAAAATGCACATGTGGATCCACCATCATCAGCGCCAGATAATTGATCTTGTCGTAGTCGCGGAAATGCTTCAGCGCCCGCTCGATCCGGTGGGTGAGATCGGCGAGTTCTGCAAAGGCCGCAGCGGGCAATTGCGAAAATGTAGGCGCGTCGCTTTTGGCGCACAACACCAGCGCGCCCAGCGTCACCTGCTGCGGGCGCCGCAGCACGCACCAGAAGGCACTCTCGTGCAACACCGTGCCGGGATAGCCGAACTTCAGCAGCGTTGCATGCATTCTCAGAAATCCTCGCCCAGGACGCCGGAACGGCCATTCGTGAAACGCCCGGTCCCGCCGTCAAGCCGGCGGATGGTGAGGCGCGTGAACCACTGTCCGCGCGCGCGGCTCACGCTGTATTCGTTCCATTGGGCGCTTTCGTGGCCGTCGCGGTCCACCATGCTGGCGGAAGGAACGCCCACCACGAAGGCGGTGCCGGAGGCTGTTTCCAGCGGGTGCACCATGGTCTTGTGGTTGTGGCCGTGGATCACCAGTTCGGTCCCGCCGGACTTGAGCACTTCTGCCAGTTCCGGCGCATCGGTAAGCGCCTTGCGCGGCCGGGCGAGGCCGGGAAGCGGCGGATGGTGGATCATGACCACCCGATAGAATCCGCGCGCTCCCAAATCCTTGAGCCGTTGCTCCAGCGCCACCCGTTGCTGCGGCCCCAAAGTGCCGCCTGCCTTGCGGAGCGATTGCGGAACAGCACTGTTGAGCCCGATGATCGCCACGTTACGGCGCAGGCGCACGAAAGGAAAAGCGTGGTCGCTCGCCGATCCATCGCCCTGCATGAAGGCATTGAACAGTCCGAGTCCGGTTTCATGCGCGGCCTTCACGTAGGCATCGTGGTTGCCCGGCACCATGGTGACGCTTGAAGGTGCGCCGAAACTGTTGAGCCACGTCAGGCCCCGCCGGAATTCCGCCTTCGAGGCGATGTTCACGAGATCGCCCGTGAAGCAGATGTGATCGGGCTTCTGCGCCAGGATGTCGGCGCGCAGATCGTCGGCGTGGCTGTTGATGTGCAGGCCCCGGCGCCGGAATCGCCACGACAAGCCGCCGATGATCCGCTTCAGCCGGAAGTCGTTGAACACATCCCCCATGCCCACCGGACCCAGGTGCACGTCTGAAAAATGGGCAAGCGTGAAGTTCATGGGCTTGGAATGGCGTCCGTTGACTTCCCCTGAATCGGGTGCGATTGAGCCTCCTCCTTATTCCTTTCAATCCAAAGGGTTCAAGTCTCGTGCGAGTGATCATTCTGGCCGCAGGGCAGGGCAAGCGGCTGCTGCCGTTGACTGCGGAAGTTCCGAAGGCGCTTCTCGACATTGGCGGCAAGCCGTTGATCGAGCGTCAGATTGAAGCTTTCGCTGCCTGCAACGTGAAGGACGTGGTGGTGGTCACGGGCTACGCCTGCGGGCGCATGGAAGAGGCCCTGCAGGCCATCGCCGCGCGCTATGGCGCGAAGGTGACGTGCGTCTACAACCCGTTCTATGCGGTGGCCGACAACCTGGCCAGCTGCTGGCTGGCCCGCAGCGAAATGACCGGCGACTTCATTCAGGTGAACGGCGACAACGTTTTCCGCAGCGATCTCGTGGAGCGTCTCCTCGCCGCGCCCAAGGATCCCGTCAGCGTCGCCATCAACGTGAAGTCGGGTTACGATGCCGATGACATGAAGGTGATGATGGACCGTGGCCGCCTCACCGAAGTGGGCAAGACTTTGCCCGTCGACACAGTGAACGCGGAGGCCATCGGCTTCTATGTCTTCCGCGGAACGGGCGTGAAGGCCTACCGTGACGAACTGGACCTGGCGATGCGCGACCCGCAAGGCCTGAAGCGCTGGTTCCCGTCCGCTGTCGGCTCGCTCGCCAAGAAGGTTGCTGTCTCCACGATCGAGATCACCGGCTTGCGCTGGGCGGAGGTTGATTTCCCCGCCGATCTCACCCACGCGCGCCAACTGGTGGCAGGTTGGGATCAGCCCTGAGATTTCATCCGTTGACGGATGATCTGCTCGGCCAGCGCATGGTCGCTGGGCTTGTCCACGTCAATGGCCGCCTCCGCGAAGGGCAGCAACACGGGCGCAATGCGAAACCCGAGACGGCGTGACATCTCGTCGAAGGCCTTCTGCAAGGTGAGCTTTCCCATTGCGAACGCGAGCAACGGGCGCAATCCGAAGGCCGCCACCAACTTCCACGGCTTCTTGCGGTTGCGCTCCATCTCATGCCAGACATCGAACAGCTTGAGCCCGGAGGGTGAGGTGACGGCAAAGAGATTGCAGCCGGACACGCGGTCGCTTCCGAGGCGGAAGTAGGTGCGTTTCGTTTCGGGATAGGCGGCAAGGATTGTTTCCGCCGTGGCAAGGCCGACGCAGAAGTCCGCCCTGCTGCCGAGCGCCCGGGCGCAGAAATCCGTCACCATTTCCGCCGTGAGCAACGCATGATCGCCGGTCGTGACCAGCACTGGAAAGGAGCCAGCCGTGAGAACGGCAGCCTTGGCGGAGGAGGGTGCCGAATTCGCCGCCGACAGCATTCTCGCTTGCGAGGAGAACGCGCCGGCGGCGCGCACGCCTGCATCCGCATTGTCGATCGAGACCAGGATGGGCAGGCCCACATCCGCGCCGGTCAGCGCTCCCAGCACTCGCTGCAACATGGGTACGCCGTCAACAGCGATCCCGCATTTGTGGGCAACACCGAAGGCCTTCGCCATCGGATCATCCGGTCCGCGCCCCGCGGCAAGCACCACCGCAGACCATTTCGGTCCGAGGATCACAGGTCTTTCTCATAGACGCGGTACGTCTTGTAGGCGACGCCACCCAGTTCCTCGATGATGTGGCGAATGCGCATGTTGTCTTCGAGGATCCACGACATTTCACAGGCTTTGGTGCCGCGAGAGATGTGATAGTTGCGCACATGGTCGATGGCCGCCACTGCCATGGCCGACCCGAGGATGCCGTCCTGGAACTTCTTGCGCACGCCGAGAAGCGGCATGCGGATGGAAGGGGGCCGCTTCGCCATTACGGCCTTGGCGAGCTTGAGCCAGTTGAACGGCAGCAGCCTGCCGCCGAAGCCGTCG
>CALMLK010000192.1 GCA_937868035.1 uncultured Alphaproteobacteria bacterium | reverse complement strand
GCGACAACCGCGACAACTCGCAGGATTCGCGCTACCTTGATGTCGTCGGCTATGTGCCGATCGAGAATTACGTTGGCCGGGCCGATATCATCTTCTTCTCCATCTCGCCCGATGCGGTGTTGTGGCGGCCGTGGGAATGGCCGTTCCTCACGCGCTGGATGCGCTTCTTCAACTTCATCTGATGCCTTCCGTATCCGCGAGCGCAAAGGCACCCCTTGCGCGGCTCAGCGACAGGATTGGCTATGTCTTCAGCGATTCAGACCTGCTGCATCAGGCGCTGACCCACGGTTCGTCGGGGCGGAAGGCCAAGGACTATGAGCGCCTGGAATTCCTGGGCGACCGGGTTTTGTCGCTGGTGATTGCCGACACGCTGTTCCACAGCCATCGCAAGGAGCAGGAAGGCCTGCTGGCGGCGCGGCACAGCGCCATCGTGCGCGGAGAAGTCTGCGCCACCGTGGGTGAGGCGATGGGGCTCCACGATTTCATCAAGGTGGGCGACACCGAGAAGAAAACCGGCGTGCACCGCATGAAGTCGGTGCTGGGCGACGTGGCTGAAGCGGTGATCGGCGCCATCTATATTGACGGCGGACTGGAGGCGGCGCGCAAGGTCATCCTGCATTTCTGGAAGGATGCGCTGAAGCATCCCGACTCGGTGCAGAAGGATGCAAAGACCTTCGTGCAGGAATGGGCGCTGGCCAAGGCGCTGCCGTTGCCGCGCTATGAAATCACCGGGCGTGAAGGCCCGGAACACCGGCCGCAGTTTTCCGTGCGGCTCACCATTGACAGGCACAAGGAGGCAGACGGCGTGGGGTCCACCAAGCAGGCAGCAGAGATGGCGGCAGCCACGGCATTCATTGCACGGGAGCAATTGCGGTGACGGACGGCACTCCTCCGCTCCAGCAGCGTTTCGGCTTTGTCGCCATCATCGGCGCGCCCAACGCCGGCAAGTCCACGCTGGTGAACCAGCTTGCGGGCTCCAAGATTTCCATCGTCAGCCACAAGGTGCAGACCACGCGAGCACGCATCCGCGCCATCCTGGTGGAGGGTGATGCGCAGGTGGTGCTGGTGGATACGCCCGGCATCTTCACGCCGAAGCGCAAGCTCGACACCGCCATGGTGGACAATGCCTGGGCCGGTGCCTCGGAAGCCGATGCGGTGATCGTGCTGATCGATGCGCGGCGCGGCATGGATGAACAGGCCGAGCGCATCATCGGCCACATGAAGGAGCAGAACCGCAAGGCGATGCTCGTCATCAACAAGACGGACCTGGTGCGCCCGGAACAGCTACTGCCACTGTCGCAGAAACTGAACGAAGCCTATGCCTTCACCGAGACCTTCATGGTGTCGGCGCTCACGGGGTCCGGCGTTGCCAAGCTGAAGGCACGGCTTGCGGCGCTCATGCCGGAAGGTCCGTGGCATTATCCGGATGACCAGGTGGCGGATGTGAACCTCCGCTTCCTCGCCGCCGAGATCACCCGCGAGAAGATTTACGAGCGGCTGCACGAAGAGCTGCCCTATTCCTCCACCGTCGAGACCGAGACGTGGGAGGAAATGAAGGACGGTTCCGTCAAGATCAAGCAGGCGATCTTCGTGGCGCGCGACGGGCAGAAGGCGATTGTCGTGGGCAAGGGTGGCCAGATGGCCAAGACGCTGGGGCAACTGGCGCGGGCAGACATGGAGTTGGCCTTCGGGCGGCGCGTGCATCTGTTCCTCTTCGTCAAGGTCCGCGAGAACTGGGCCGAAGACCCGGAGCGTTTGCGCATGATGGGGCTGACGCTGTAACCTCGCACCATGGAATGGCGCGACGAGGGAATCATCCTGGCGGTGCGGCCGCATGGCGAGACCGCGGCCATCGCGGAAATCCTCACGCAGGTCCACGGCCGCTGCCTCGGCCTTGTGCGGGGCGGGCGGGGCCGCAGGCTCAGGCCCCTGTTGCAGCCGGGCAATCATGTGGACTGCGTGTGGCATGCGCGGTTGGAAGAACATCTCGGGCATTTCGTGCTGGAGCCGCTGCACCTTCAGGCCGGCCTCATCATCGACGAGCCTCTGCGGCTTCTGGGTGTCTCGTCGCTCACCGCGCTCGCACAATTGCTGCCGGAGCGCGAGCCGCATCCCCGCCTGTTCTCGGCCCTGCAGGTGGTGCTGGAATCGATCGACCATGACGATGTGTGGCCAGCGCTTCTGGTGCGCTGGGAAATGGGACTGCTTGATGAACTGGGCTTCGGCCTCGACCTCTCGAAATGTGCCGCCACGGGGCAGAGCGATGACCTGCACTACGTGTCACCGAAGTCGGGCCGCGCCGTGAGCCGCGAGGCTGGATTGCCCTATCACCAGCGCCTGTTCCAGTTGCCGCCCTTCCTGCGCGGCGGCGGCCCCGGGGGTGGAGGCGACGTGATCGACGGCATGCGCCTCACCGGCTATTTCCTGGAGCGGCACGTCTTCGGTCCGCGGGCGGTGGACATGCCGCAGGCCCGGCAGATGCTGCAGGAAAAACTGGGCCAAAGGACGCATTGAACGCAAGGACGCGCTGCCGCAAGGAGCAGTCCATCCCGCTGAACCGGAGTTGATCATGATCGGCCGCCTGAACCATGTCGCCATTGCCGTGCCGGACCTCGCCGCAGCGGCGGAGCAGTATCGCACCATGCTGGGTGCCAAAGTCTCGGCTCCACAACCCGAACCGGCGCATGGCGTCACGGTTGTCTTTGTGGAATTGCCCAACACCAAGGTGGAACTGTTGGCGCCGCTCGGCGACAATTCGCCCATCGCCGCATTTCTCGCCAAGAACACGAGCGGCGGCATTCATCACATGTGCTTTGAGGTCGCCGACATTCTCGCGGCGCGGGATTCACTCAAGGCCACGGGCGCGCGCGTGCTGGGAGACGGGAACCCCAAAACGGGCGCGCACGGCAAACCCGTCCTGTTTCTCCATCCCAAGGATTTCAACGGCACTCTCATTGAACTGGAGCAGGCATGAGCTGGGTTTCCGCCGCCGCCATCTTCTTCATCACCTGGTGGACGGTGCTGTTCGCCGTCCTGCCTTTCGGCGTGCGCAATGCGGCAGAAGCCGGCACGCAGGTGGAGGAGGGCCATGACTCCGGCGCGCCGGTCGCTCACGGCCTGGGCTGGAAACTGCTGGTCACGACGGCAATCACGGTGGTGATCTGCGTCGCCTTCCTCATCCTGTTCCACAACGGCTTCCTCGACGTCGTCAACAGCCTGTTCCCGGACCCGGGGAAAAGCTGACAATCCATCGCACCGTCACGGTCCGCGCATGAGGACCGCGAGTCTTTACCGCGCCCGCTTGTCCTCGATGTCCGGTGCCTGCGGGTAGCGGGACTGGAGATCGCGGTCGGTAACGCTCATGTGGTTGCGGGTGTATTGCTCGGAGGCCTTGCGGAGCGGTTGGAAGTCCCACGGGAAAAGCGATCCCTTCTTCATGGCCTCGAACATCATCAGGCGGGCCTGCTGGCTTTGCAGCACTTCGGCGTGGATGCGGGGAATATCGAACTTGGCCTCGACCTCGGCGCGCATGGTTTTCGCCAGCGGGTGCGTGGCCGCGAGATTGCTGCGCTCCTCGGGATCATCCACGAGATTGAAGAGCTGGTCCGGATCGGTGGGGCTGTGGATGAACTTCCAGGGCCCGCGGCGCAGCATGTACATGGGCGCAATCGCACCCTCCGCGAGATATTCGCCCCAGGTGGCGGCGCTCGCATCTTCCTTTGCGCCATCCAGCAACGGCTTCAGCGAGCGGCCATCCACAGTGCGCGCGAGCTTCAGAGCATCGCCCTGGCCGATGTGGGCGAGCGTCGGCAGGATGTCGGCCAGGGATACGGGTTCGGCCACGCGCCGCGGCTTGAAGCGCTTGGGCGACCAGATCAGCATCGGCACATGGGCCGACGGTTCGAGGTAGCTCATCTTGTACCAGAGGCCGCGCTCGCCGAGGAAATCGCCGTGGTCTGAGGTGAAGACCACGACGGTGTTGTCGAGCATGTCGGTGGCTTCCAGCGTGTCGAGCAGCTTGCCGACGAGGGAGTCCACATAGGAAATGTTGGCGTAGTAGCCGTGGCGGGCGGCGCGCAGGTCCTTCTCCGTCACTGTGTAGTCGTCCATCGCCGACACGTCGTAGAGGCGCTGGCTGTGGGCATCGAGATCGGCGCGGGCGAGTCGCGGCGTGGCAGGAAGGTCGATGTCCTCGTCGCGGTACATGTCCCAGAACTGCTGGCGCGCGGCATAGGGGTCGTGGGGGTGGGTGAAGGACACCATCAGCGCCAGCGGCTTGTCGCGGTCGAAGCGGGCGTGATCGTAGATCTTGCGGGTGGCCTGGAAGGCCACGTCATCATCGAACTCCAGCTGGTTGGTGATCTCGGCGATGCCGGGCTGCAGCACGCTGGTCATGTTGTGGTACCACCAGTCGATGCGCTCCTGCCGCAGCCGCCAATCGGGCGTCCAGCCGAAGTCGGCGGGGTAGATGTCGGTGGTGAGGCGCTCCTCAAGGCCGTGCAACTGGTCCGGCCCCACGAAGTGCATCTTGCCGGAGAGGCAGGTCCGGTAGCCTTCCATGCGCAGGTAATGGGCCCAGGTGGGAATGGCGGAGGGGAACTCGGCGGCATTGTCGTAGACGCCGGTGCGCGACGGCAGGAGGCCGTTCATCACCGTGGCGCGGGCGGGTGAGCAGAGGAGGCTCGTCGAGTAGCAGTTCTCGAACACCACGCCTTCCGCCGCCAGCCGCGAGAGGGCGGGCGTCTTCACCAGGGGGTGGCCGTGGAAGGGCAGGAAACGTGCCGCCAACTGGTCGGCCATGACGAAGAGAATGTTGGGTTTTGCCTGCTGTGCCATTATGTTGCCCTGATGAAATCCGCTGTGCTGCTGCTGATCCGCCTTTATCAGCTCACCTTATCCTCCCTGCTGGGACGGCAGTGCCGCTTTCTACCGACATGTTCGGACTATGCGCGGCAGGCCATCGAAAAACACGGCGTGCTGTGCGGGGGCAGGCTGGCGTTGCGCCGCATCGGGCGTTGCCACCCGTGGGGCGGGCAGGGTTACGATCCGGTGCCCGAGCACCCGGACTGTGCGCCGCACAAATGAAAAAGGGCCGGATTGCTCCGGCCCTTCGCAGGTCTGTCAACTGGATCAGAAGGCCCAGATGGCGCCCAGGCGCACTTCGTGATCGTCGAAGTCTTCGATCGTGAAGTCGCAAACGCCGGCGCAGGATGCGCTGTAATAGTCGTCGCTGTTGAAGCGGGTGTAGAGGTAGTCGAGGCGCAGGCGGAGGTTATCCGTCACAGCGTGTTCCACGCCGCCGCCGACTGTCCAGCCCCAATGGTTGCCGTTCAGGTGGTTCGGGTCGGCTGCGATGATGCCGTCCACGTCACCCTTGGCATAGGCCACGCCGGCCGTTGCGAAGAGCAGGGTGTCGTCGAAGGCGATGCCCCAACGGCCACGGAAGGTTGCGATGTGATCCATCGAGAAGGCGAAGTCGCCGCCGGCTTCTTCGTTGGTGGCGATGTCACCCGACATGCCCCAGTCGGCTTCGAGACCGACAACCCAGTCGCTGAACTGGTGGTTATAGCCTGCGAGGGCGCCGCCCTTGAAACCGCAGCCCGAATTTTCCCAGATCACGTCAACCGGCGGCGGGCCGGCGGTGTGCTCGGTCAGTTCACCATCGACGCAGGTCGCGCCGACCCAGGCACCCACATAGATGCCGGTCCAATCATAGGTCGCTGGGCGCAGCTCTTCCACCGGCGGCGGAGGAGGGACGTCGAGGTCGGCGGCGCGCACAGTGGCCGACGGCACCAGGGCCGCAGTCGAGAAGGCAAGAGCAAGAAGAAGCTTTTTCATATTGGTACCCAGTTACAGTTAACGCAGTCAGTGGGGCCAAGATGACTTGTTAAGGTTAACACCGCGTTTCTGAAATCTTGAGAAACCCTTAATTCATGGGGCTTTTTTGCGGCTGCTTGATTTTGCGGCGCGGCCTTGGCATGGCTCTCGCCGTTCAATTGATTTGCCTACCCGGATCTGTGGCCGGGAGTGGGCAGGAAGGAAAAGACCGATGATTACCGTGACATTCCCCGATGGCGCCAAGCGCGACTTTGAAGCGGGAACCACGGCGGGGCAGGTTGCCGCCGCCATTTCCAAATCCCTCGAGAAAAAAGCCGTCGCCGCCGTCATCAACGGCACGCTGTCGGACCTCTCCGATCCGCTGACGGCGGATGCAGCGCTTGAGATCGTGGTGCGGGACGATCCGCGCGCACTCGAACTCATCCGCCATGACGCGGCGCATGTGCTGGCCGAGGCGGTACAGGAACTGTTCCCGGGCACGCAGGTGACGATTGGCCCTGTGATCGAGAACGGCTTTTACTACGACTTCTTCCGCAACGAGCCGTTCACGCCCGCGGACTTCCCGGCCATCGAGAAAAAGATGCGGGAGATCATCCAGCGCGACAAGCCTTTCACCAAGAGCACCAAGACGCGCGAAGCCGCGAAGGATTTCTTCCGCGCCAAGGGCGAGATGTTCAAGGTGGAACTGGTCGATGCCATTCCCGGTAACGAAGACATCAAGTTCTATGACCAGGGCGGCTGGACCGACTTGTGCCGCGGGCCCCACATGAATTCGACGGGCAAGATCGGCAGCGCCTTCAAGCTGATGAAGGTGGCGGGCGCCTATTGGCGCGGCGATTCCAAGAACCCGATGCTGACCCGCATCTACGGCACGGCCTGGCACAACGAGAAGGACCTCGCGGGTTATGTGACGGCGCTGGAGGAAGCGGAGAAGCGCGACCACCGCAAGCTCGGCCGCGAGATGGACCTGTTCCATTTCCAGGAGGAAGGCCCGGGCGTGGTGTTCTGGCACCCGAAGGGCTGGAGCATGTTCCAGCAGCTCATCCAGTACATGCGCCGCCGCCTCAACCGGCTGGGCTATGACGAAGTGAATGCGCCGCAGCTGCTCGACAAATCGCTGTGGGAAACGTCCGGCCACTGGGGCTGGTACAAGGAAGCCATGTTCGCGGCCAAGCCGGCGGGCGAAGAGGCCGAGGACAACGAGCGCATCTACGCCATCAAGCCGATGAACTGCCCGGGCCATGTGCAGATTTTCAAGCACGGCCTGCGCAGCTACCGGGAACTGCCGATGCGCCTCGCCGAATTCGGCAACGTGCACCGTTACGAGCCGTCGGGGGCGCTGCACGGTCTCATGCGCGTGCGCGGCTTCACGCAGGACGATGCGCATATCTTCTGCACCGACGAGCAGATGGCCAACGAGTGCCTGATGATCAACGATCTCATCCTCTCGACCTACCGGGACTTCGGCTTCGAGCAGATCGTGGTGAAGCTCTCGACGCGGCCCGAGAAGCGCGTCGGTTCCGATGCGGCATGGGACCGGGCCGAAGCCATCATGGGCAAGGTGCTGGAGCAGATCGCGGCGCAAAGCGGCGGCAAGATCAAGACCGCGGTCAATCCGGGCGAGGGTGCCTTCTATGGCCCGAAGTTCGAATACGTGCTGCGCGATGCCATCGGCCGTGACTGGCAGTGCGGAACGACGCAGGTGGACTTCAACCTGCCCGAACGCTTCGGCGCCTTCTATATCGAC
>CALMLK010000191.1 GCA_937868035.1 uncultured Alphaproteobacteria bacterium | reverse complement strand
GGGTGGCCTCCTCGCCCGCCGTGAGCAGCGGCAGCGCGCCCTGCCCCACGAACACCCCATCACGATAAAGATTGGCAGCACCCGGAAGCAGTGGGCCATCGCCCTTCACCGTGAAGGAGGCGGTGAGATAGGCGCTGGCATCGACGCGGGGTACGGTCTCGATCACCAGCTTCGCGGCGAGCTCATCGCTGGAAATCCGAACCTTCTTGGCCTGCCCGCTGTTGTCCACCGAGACGCGGCCAGGAATGACGAAATTGGCCTGAAAACCCGCCAGTTCGACAACGGCCTGCCGCTGCACGAGAGACTTGGCGGCCTTCTCCTTCCTCACTTGCATCGTGCCGCCCACGGCACCGAGTTCGTCGCTCATCGCTTGCTCTTCCATGCTGGCAGCAGGAGCAGCGGGAGCGAGACTGGCCGCATCGCCGTCCTTGCGCGCGTCATAGGCCAGCTGCGGCGTCACCCCCTCTTCATCAAGGACCGGTGCTGCCGTGGTTCCGGTGGGCCGCGTCGTGGACAGCGTGAGGGCAACATTGTCCCAGGTCTCGGATGTATTCTGCGTCACCTCGGCGCGGCGCACCACCTCCAGCTTCGCAGGCCCGGTGTCTGACGTCGCAAGGCGCGCATCGTAGTAAGGCGCCCAGCCCGCCTCCTGCAGGCGGTAGCTCACGCGGATCTGGCCCTTCATTTCAGCCGTCGCGGCCACATTGATGATCGTCTGCGTGCGGTAGCTGTCCTGCGGTGAAAGCGCGTCCAGCTTGGCGTTGAGTTCTGTGACCTGCGTATCAATCGCCCGCTGCCGGATCTGCGCATCCTGCGCCGTCTTGCCCAAGGCCGCGAGGCGCGTGCCCACGAGGTCAAGCAGGCCACCGAGCTGCGTCACATCAATGCCCTTCACCGTTTCGGTGGAAGACTGCGGAACAATCTGTTTCTCGGAAAGGCCTACGAGAAAATTGCGCTGTTGCGTGGCATCGGCAATGACCTGGTCGAGCATCGAGCGTTCGTCGGTCAGCGTCGTGATCTGCTGGTCAATGGCCTTGCGCTCCGCATCCCGCGCCGCCTCGTTGACATATTCGCTCTTGGTGTCGACCGAGGCGATTTCCAGCGGGCTGGAGCCTTCGCCCTCGACGCGAATGGAGCGCGGATCAATCGTGGCCGGAAGGTCGGCCAGGATGATGCGGTGTTCGCCCGCCGGCAGAGCCACCTCCGCAATGCGCGTCACATCAGCCCCCTGCGGATAGACCGTCACGCGATCGATATGGGAGGGAACGCTAAAATCCGCCGCGAAAGCGGGAACGAGGAAGGTGGTGGCGAGAAAGAATCCGGAAAGGGCCAGACGCATGTGTGTCTCCTGAGCTGTCGCATCTGGGAGCATAGTCACAGACGTGACTCGTGGCGGAACAATGGCGCGGCCATGGCGTTGACGCGAATTGTAAACGGCGTAAACGGGCAAAAATTAACGTATTTCGCCCGTTGACGCGCCGCTCCGGAGTTGGTCTGTTGGGCGAAGGGGCAAATCAAGAAAGAAAGTCCATGTTGAATCGCCGCATCATTGCCGCATCATTTTTCCTCGCCACCGCCAGCAGCGCAGCGCTTGCCGCAGCCACGGCGGACGAGGCCGGCCGCATCACCACGAGCCTGCAAACCTACTTCGGAAACGAGCCGGGTGTGGTCACGGTTGCCCCGCAGGGCGACGACTACATCGTCACGCTGAACGCAGCGCCCTATCTCGCGAAGATGGGCCAGCCGGGCGTGAAGGTCACCATCGATCCGCTGGTGCTCACACTACGGCCCAAGGGCAATGGCCAGTGGGACGTTTCCGAGAAGGGTCCATTTGCATTCGGCTGGGCCATGGAAGGCTTGTCGACGGTTGACGCAAAGATCGCCGACGTCACCTGGAGCGGCGTGTTCGATGAAGTGACAGCCTCGTTCCTGAGCAGCAGCTATGCCATCAAGAACTTCACCGTGAACCAGTCCATCGTGGACCCGGGTTCGCAGGCCAAGACCAACACGGCATCTGTCTATGACAGCTGGACCGGCACCGGCACCTCCACGCCGCGCCCCGATGGCTCCATCGATTCCACCGGCACCATGAGCGTGACCGGCGTCGTATCCGCCGCAAAGACGGAAGCATCGCCGAGCGGAAACGCACCACCGCTCAACTATTCGATCACCAACGCCAAGACTGACTACACGACGACGGTGAAGGGCCTTCGCTCGCGTGCGGTCGTCGATCTCCTCGCATGGTTCGTGGCCCATCCGTCCAAGGACCTGATCGTCAAGGATCAGCAGCAACTGAAGGACAAGGTGCTGGCCGCCCTGCCGCTGTGGGAATCTGCAGAGAGTGCCGGCACGATGACCGATACCGCCGTGGCCACGGCTATCGGCCAGTTTGCGCTCCCTTCGGCCACCGTCAATGTGGGCATGAACGGTGTCAGCAAGGATGGCAAGTTACGGGAGGCTTTCGGCGTCACGGGCCTCACCATTCCGCCGGGCATCGCACCCCCATGGACCGATGGTCTCATTCCCCACACCCTCAAGTTTGATGTGACGGCAAGCGGTGTCGATCTTGAAGCGCCAGTGAGGCTGTTCGTGGCGCAGGCCGACCTTTCGAAGGAGCCGCCTATCCCCGCCGGATCGGAGCCCGCCTATCTCGCCGCCTTTGCGCCGAAGAACAGCATGAACATCTCCTTCGCCGGCGGCGAGATTTCCTCCGCCACCTACAGCCTGACTTATGAAGGCGCCTTCACCGTGAATTTTGCCGGGTTGCCCACCGGCACGGCGACGCTGCACATGAAGGGCCTCGATGACGTGCTCGCCAAGGTCCAGGCCGCTGCGGCCAGCGATCCTTCGGCGCAGCAGGCCATGGGCGGCCTCGTGGCCTTCAAGGGCTTCGGCAAGGCGGAAGCCGATGGCAGCATGGTTTGGGCGATCGACATGACGCAGCCCGGCAAGGTGCTGGTGAACGGCATCGATGTCTCGGCCATGGCGGGCATGGCACCGCCGCCGCCCGCCCCCTGATCGGAAGTTCAACAATGCAAAGGGCCCGGCTCATTGCCGGGCCCTTTTGCGTTTGCTCAGAACACCAGCGGCTTGGCCTGGCGCACCTGCGGAATGGCCTGCACGGCTTTCAGCAACGCCTCAGTCACCTCGCCATCGATTTCGACGAGGCAGATCGCATCACCACCCGGAGCCGCACGGCCCAGATGAAATGACGCGATGTTCACGCCATTGCTGCCGAAAATGGAGCCCAGTGAGCCGATGAAACCAGGCTTGTCCGTATTCGTCACGTAAAGCATGCGCGGTCCGAAATCGGATTCAAGATCAATGCCCTTGATCTGGATGATGCGCGGCTTGCCATCCGAGAACACGGTGCCTGCGACGGAGCGTTCGTACGCGCCGTTCTTGACCGTCAGGCGGATGTAGGTGCCGTAGGCGCCGCGCTGCGTCTGCCGCACTTCATCCACCTTGATGCCGCGTTCCTTTGCGGCGATGGGTGCCGAAACCATGTTGATGGTGCCGAGTTGCGCCTGCAGCACGCCTGCGAGTGCCGCCGACGTCAGCGCCCGCGTGTTCATCTCACCCACGTCGCCGGCATATTCGATGATGACATCGGTGATCGCCGCATCCGTCAACTGTCCGGCAAACAGCCCGAGCTTGTTGGCAAGCTCCACGAAGGGGCGCAGCCGTGGCGCTTCATCGGCAGAGATCGACGGCATGTTGAGTGCGTTGGTGACGGCACCCGTCACCAGGAAGTCCGCCATCTGTTCAGCGACCTGAAGCGCCACATTCTCCTGCGCCTCGTTGGTGGACGCGCCGAGATGCGGCGTGGCCACGACATTCTCCAGCCCGAAAAGAGGATGGTTGGTTGCCGGCTCGACTTCAAACACATCGAGTGCCGCACCCGCAACCTGCTTGCTCTTCAGCGCTTCGTAGAGCGCGTCTTCATTCACCAGGCCGCCACGGGCGCAATTAATGATGCGCACGCCCTTGCGGCATTTCGCCAGAGACTCCGCATTGACGATGTTGCGGGTCTTCTCCGTGAGCGGCGTGTGCAGCGTGATGAAATCCGAGCGGCGGAAAATGTCATCAAGCTCAACCTTCTCCACGCCAAGATCAAGCGCCCGCTCCGGCGAGAGGAAGGGATCGAAGGCGATGACCTTCATCTTGAGGCCGATGGCGCGGTCGGCCACGATGGAGCCGATGTTGCCGCAGCCGATCACGCCCAGTGTCTTGTTGAACAGCTCCACGCCCATGAAGCGGATCTTCTCCCACTTGCCCGCATGGGTGGAAGCATTCGCCTCCGGAATCTGCCGGGCCAGCGCCATCATCATGGAAATCGCATGTTCCGCCGTGGTGATGGCGTTGCCGAAGGGCGTGTTCATGACAACGATGCCGCGCTGGCTGGCGGCGGGAATATCCACATTGTCAACGCCGATGCCGGCCCGCCCTATCACCTTGAGCCGTGATGCCTCGGCCAGGATCTTCGGTGTGACCTTTGTGGCGGAGCTGATGGCAAGACCATCAT
>CALMLK010000190.1 GCA_937868035.1 uncultured Alphaproteobacteria bacterium | reverse complement strand
GGTTACGACGACATGGTCATGCTGCGCGGCATTCCCTTCACGTCCCACTGCGAACACCACATCGCGCCCTTCCACGGCCATGTGCATATCGCCTACCTGCCCAACGGTGGCGTCGTGGGTATTTCCAAGCTCGCCCGCGTGGTGGAAGTCTATGCCCGCCGCCTGCAGACGCAGGAAACCATGACGGCCCAGATCACCAAGGCCGTTCATGAACATCTCGCCGCCCGCGGTGTCGCCGTCATGATCGAGGCCGTGCACACATGCATGTCGTCGCGCGGCGTCGGCAAGCCTGATGTGACCACCGTCACCACCCAGTTCGCGGGCGAGTTCAAGTCGAACCCCGTCCTGCAAGCCCGCTTCATGCAGCAGGTAAAAGGCTGAGCCGATTGCCTTCTCCCGCCAATGGTGGGAGAAGGTTTCCATGTCCCACGCCCTCGACGAAACCACTGCCTTCACACCGAAATTCGATGACCACGGCCTCATCGGCGCCATCGTGCAGGACGCCGCGGACGGCACCGTGCTGATGTTCGCCCACATGAACGCCGAGGCGCTGGACCTCACCCGCAAGACAGGTCTCATCCACTTCTGGAGCCGCTCGCGCCGCAAGCTCTGGCTGAAGGGCGAAACCTCAGGCGAGACCTTCAAGGTGGTCGACCTGCGCATCGATTGCGACCAGGACTGCCTGCTCATCCGCGTCACCCCGCAAGGCAAGGGCAACGCCTGCCACACGGGCCGCCGAAGCTGTTTTTACCGCACCGTGGAGAAAAATGGACACCTGGCGTTCACGCCAGCCTGACCCTCACCCCGCCGTTGCGATATAGGCCTTCATGTCCTCGGCCTCGCGTTCGATCGCTTCGATGCGGTTCTTCACCACGTCGCCGATCGAGACCATGCCGGAGAGCTTGCCCTCATGCACGACAGGAAGATGGCGGATGCGGTGTTCGGTCATCAGCGCCATCAATTCTGATTCGCTGTCGTTCTCGCGCGCCGTGCGCACGTTGCGCGTCATGATGGCGGAGACTTCGAGGTCCAGCGCCTTGGCGCCGTCGCGGCCGATATGGCGCACCACGTCGCGCTCCGAAACGATGCCCTCGATCTTTCCGCCGGCCCCGGTGATCACAACGGCACCGATGCGCTTTTCGGAGAGCGTGCGGGCGATGTCGGAAACCTTGGCAGTGGCGGCGGCCGTGATCACGTCACGGCCCTTGGCCTTGAGAATGTGGGAGACAGTCATGCGTCACCTCCCTGCGTTGACAACGAGGAGAAGGCTATCACATCTGCGCGGCTTGTGAAGCGTCCTTGCGCAGCAGCAGGTAGAACATCACGAGGCCGGCAATAAAGCCACCGAGATGGGCTTCCCAGGCAACCACGCCCTCATCCAGCAATGCCGTTCCCGTTGTCGCTTCGCTGGCGCCGGTGACAAGTTGCAGGACAAAGAACAGCGCCGCGAAAATCAGCGCGTTCCGGCTGTGCAGCAGGGCCCGGAAAGTGAGCGGCGCCACGGGTGGGCCACCATTCGCCACCCGCGAAAATCCCGGCGCGTACATGATCGGCATCGCCGCCGCCATGACACCGGAAACCGCCGCCGAGGCACCGACCATGATGATTAATTGCCCCCAGTGCAGCGCCAGCATGGCCGTGGCACCGGCAATGGCGGCAACGGCCATCAGCACCAGGCTCCGCACATTGCCGAGAACCCGCACCACCGGCGTTGCAAACACCACCAGCCACACGGAGTTTGCCAGCACATGCATCCAGCTTCCATGCAGGAAGGCATAGGTGAGGAAGCTCCACACCTGCGCCCCTTGCGGCGTCGCCACGCCTTCGCCCGCCAGGCGCTGCGGAATGAACGAGAAGGCATAGAGCGTCCAGATCTGCACGTCTTCGCCTTCCCAGGCGATGGCCGCGTAAATGGCGATGAGAAGCCCCGCCAGCACAAGCACCAGAATCGGCGCGTTGAACATGGGAGGAACCGGGGTTGCATCCGCCTGTGGATTGCGGGGAGTTTCGCGATTTTGGACTGTATCTGGCACGATGGATGCAGCTTCTACACCAATTCGTGCAGGATTGGGACAAGGCTTTGTCCGCTCTGCATTAACGATTGCAGGAGCCGCCATGATGGGTATCGCCGAATTCACCGGAAACGACAGTTCCGGAAGCCAGATTCTCCATCCCGGCAGCCGCAAGCTCTTCTGTTACTGGGAAGCGCTGCGCGCCGAACGCCCCTGCCCCACCCGCGAGGAATTCTCGCTTTCGGACATCCGCATGTACATGCCGGACATGTTTGTTCTGGAACGGGATCACATCCGCAAGAGCTTCCGCTTCCGTCTCGCCGGCACCAATGTCTGTGAACTGTTCAAGGCCAACCTCACGGGCTGCGATGTGCTTGCAGGCTGGGACAGCTTTGAAGCCGACGTCATCAACAAGCATCTCATCCAGTCAGTCAGCAACTACCAGCCCACCCTGTTCCGCACGCGCCTTTCGACGGATATCCGCCAGCAGGTCGCGGCGGAATTCATCGCCCTCCCCATCCGCATGCGCGGTTCAGAACGCATCCAGCTGATCGGCGGGTACTTTTCCTTCCGTCCGCCCCACGGCATCTGCCACACCGCCATCACCGGGCGGGAATTGCTGGCCATCCGCTCCGTCTGGACCGAGTACCAGAACGTCATGGCCGGGCGTCCAGCCGCAGCCTCGCCGGACCGCCGCTTCAAGGTCATCGCTGGCGGCCTTTCGGCTTAGCCTCCGGTTAATCACGGCCCGCACACCACGCCACCCGTTAACCCGCCTTTTACCGTCACGTCCTTAACGTCCACGGACCCGCTGCCTGGCAACGGGTACGCCTGTGGGAGAGAGTCGCGGACGGCAACAGGAGTTGAGGTAACTATCGTGAGTGCTCTGGCCATCGAAACGAACGTCGACCACATAACCAACAAGTCCGGCTCCAACATCATTTTCGGGCGCTTCATGCTGCCTGACATGACGGAACATGCCTGCCAGGTCCTTGATGTGACCGCCCATGGCGCTGTCTTCATCACGGCCACGGTGCCGGCGCCAAACTCCAACATCGTGTCCTACCTCGAAGAACTGGGCCGCGTCGAAGTCATTGCCGGCGAACAGGTCGCTGGCGGATTCAAGGTCCGTTACGCCGCGACAGGCTCACGTCTCGAACGTCTCCAGCAGCGCATCGAATGGCTGAAGCAGAAGAACGACGGTGCCGTCGAGGCCCGCCGCCATCCGCGCTTCGAGCCCAAGGACAAGCACTCCTCCATCACCCTGCCGGATGGCCGCGTCTACAATTGCGAAGTCATCGACATCTCGATCTCCGGTGCTGCCATCAAGACCGATGTGCTGCCCTCGATCGGCACCTATGTCATGCTGGGCAAGATGAAGGGCCGCGTTGTCCGCTATCTCGATACGGGTGTGGCCATCGAGTTCGTCAAGCAGCTCGATCGCAACGACATCGCCAGTTCGGTCGCCTGAGCCGTCAAAGCTCCTGCACGTCAATCACGCCCTGGACGGCCTTCAAGGCCCCGCGCACCTGTGGCGTGACCACGAACTTGCTGCCGAGCGAGATGTTGATCTCACGGCCCGTGTCGCCAATGAGCGTAATGCGGACCGGTGCCTTGCCACCGGGCTGCAAGCGCTTGGCGATGGACTCCACGGGCTTCTCATCGCGGCTGAAGATC
>CALMLK010000189.1 GCA_937868035.1 uncultured Alphaproteobacteria bacterium | reverse complement strand
GGCCTTCGACGGGCCGGACGGCCTGGTGGAGTTCGTGGCCCGCCTGCGAGAGATGGAGCCGTTGTTGATGATGCGGCCGCCCATCGGCACCTGCGCCTTCATGATCTTGAAGGCTTCTTGCGTGCACAGGAAAGGCCCGGTGAGATTGGTGTTCACCACCGCACTCCACTGCGCGAAGGTGAGGTCCTCCAGCATCACTGTTCCCGGCGCGCCGGTTCCGGCGTTGTTGAACAGCAGGTCGAGACGGCCGTAGGCCTTGAGTGTCTCGGCAAAGAGCGCGCGCACACTCTCCGGGTCGGTGACATCAGCGGTGACGCACAGGCACTCGCCCTTGATCAGGCGTTTTGTCTCCGCCAGCTTTTCCATGTGCCGGCCCGTGAGGACGACGGCAAATCCGGCCTCCGAAAGGGCAACGGCACAGGCCCGGCCGATACCGGTTCCTGCACCCGTGATCAGTGCAACTTTCATGGTCCTGCTCCGCCCTCAGATGATGTTCGCTGCCAGCCCGATGGCCCGCAGCCCTGCGACAATGGCCGTGGCAACTCCATAGCCCGCCTTGGCTCCCGCCACCTCCAACGCAGACGCATAGGCGCCCCCGATCTTTGCCGAGGCGAGGATCAGGTATTGGGCGCCGGGATCGCGGCCCATGAGCGCGTGGCCCACTTCCGCCCCGACCACGAGACCCGAGAGGTAGGAGGAAACCGAAGCGCCCGGCAATTCATCATAGAGTGCGAGGCTGCGCGCCGAAAACAGGAGATGGCTGAGGCCCGCAGGATCAGCCAGCGCTTTTTCCACACCGCGCCGGAATGCCGCCTCGTCCGTTGCGTCACCCGCGATGAGGCGGCCGAGGATGCTGTGGGCTTTCAGCACCGCATACATCTCGCCTGTCACATAGGTATCAAAGCGGACGATTCTGCCATCCTCCACATCGATCCATTTCGAATGCGTGCCGGGCGTGATGAAATGTTTCGCCCCCGAATCGAGGGCCCCGAAGACCTGCGTCTCCTCACTCCGCATCACATCATGGCCGAGACTGGGGCTGAGGTAATGAAGGCCCGTCGAGAAGTGAACGATACGACCCGAGGCCATGTCATGCCGGTGCAAGGCCGCCGCCATGTCAGCGGGGCCTGCAGGGCAATCACGGTAGGGAAGCTCGATCCAGCCTTGCCGCGACGTGATCATGCCAGCCGCCAGGATGGGCAGCCGCCGGTCCCAGCGGGACAGGCGTTGTTCCAGAGCCGAATCGAACGCACCGTCGCTGACGGCGAGGATCCCGTGTCCATCAGCCACTTCATCCACGACCCGCCCGTCGCCATCGACATGATAGGCGCGGAAGGACGTCGTGCCCCAGTCGACCGCGACGAAGGGCTTCGTCATCACAGCGCCTTCACGCCGCCCGGCTTGAAGTCTGGCTTCATCAGCTTCAGCGGATTGCGCAAGGGTGCTCCGAACGGGGCCGCTTCGATTTCGAAGACATCGCCCTCTTCCGTGCGGAAACCGTCCGCGATCGAAAGCGTTGCCGTGCCGAAATAATGGATGTGAAGATCACCCGGCTTGCGGAACGCTTCGTACTTGAAGTGATGATATTCGAGATTGGCCAGCGTGTGGGACATGTTGCCTTCACCCGTGAGGAACGGCTTTTCCCACACCACCTTGCCCTTGCGGAGGATGCGGCTCTTGCCTTCGATGTTCTGCGGCAGCGCGCCCGTGATCATTTCCGGGCCGATCGCTGAATGGCGCAACTTGGAATGGGCGAGATAGAGATAGTTCTGCCGCTCCGTCACATGATCCGAATATTCGTTGCCCAGCGCAAAGCCGAGACGCACGGGCCGCCCTTTGCCGTCAATCAGATAGAGTCCGGCAATCTCCGGCTCCTCGCCGCCGTCCAGCGCGAAGGAGGGCTGTGGCAGCGGCGCACCCGGGGCGACGAGCCAGCGGCCATCGCCCTTGTAGAACCACTCCGGCTGCACGCCCGCCTCGCCCTTCGCAGGCTTGCCGCCCTCAATGCCCATCTTGAACATCTTGAGGCTGTCGGTCAGCGTCTCCTCCGCCGTGTCGAGCTTCTTGTGCATCGAGTCGCGCGCCGCGGCCGAGCCCAGATGCGTGAGGCCCGTGCCCGTGATGATGCAATGCGCCGGATCGGCGTGATCGACAGGCGGCAGCACGCGCCGTTCCTTCAGCGCGGCGGCGTAATCTTCACCCCTGGACGAGGCGAGAGTTGCCGCGAGCTTGGCAAGGCTCGCCCGCTCCACCAGCGCATGCTCGGCAAGTTCCAGCGTGGTGCGCAGGCCCTTGACGGGGTGCAGTTGCCCGTCCTTCACGACGGCCACCTGGCGCTTGCCCTTTTCATTGACGTACTGAACGATGTTCATGGTTGTCCTCTCAGCCAGCAAAACTGTTCTTGGGCGTTCCCCTGACACCCGGGTTGAAACAAAAGAGTCCGCCCTGCAGCGGATGACGCATCAGGGAGGCATGATCGAGATGGGCCCGCGATGACGTCACATACATCACGTCGAGATTGTCTCCGCCGAAGCACACGCATGTCGGCCGCTGCGCCGGCATGGCGACCACGCGATCGATGCGGCCACGCGGATCGATGCGCAACACGCACGAGCCATCCCAGCGGGCGCTCCACACGTAACCCTCGGCATCGACGGTGGCGCCATCCGGATAGCCATGGTCCCGGCTGTCGTTGAAGACGCGGCGGTTCGACACTTCGCCCGTGGCGCCGTCGAAATCATAGGCGTAGATCACCTGGTTCTTCGAATCCGAGAAATAAAAGACGCGGCCATCGGGCGACCAGCACGGGCCGTTGGAAACGCCGATCTTGTCTTCCACGCGGCGGGACGCGCGCGCCCCATCGACACAATAGAGTGCACCCGTGTCGGCGGGGATCGGCAGGTCCTCGCCGTTCGGGCCGATGTTCTGGTGCATGGTGCCGATCCACAACCGCCCCTGCGGGTCGCAGGCACCATCATTGAAACGGTTCTGCGGACGGTCGCGCTCGGGAAAAGCAAATGGCGAAATGGCACCCGTCGCAGGATCGAAACT
>CALMLK010000188.1 GCA_937868035.1 uncultured Alphaproteobacteria bacterium | reverse complement strand
AGGGGCTGCCGGACGGTTGCATTTTTCGCGCCGGGAACCGGAAGGACAACACAGGTGCCCATGCCGAGAACGGCGTTTGACAGCTGCGCCGGCAGCATGTTCATGCGCGGGCTTCCGAGGAACTCGGCCACGAAGCGCGTCTGCGGGCGGTCGAAAAGATCGAGTGGTGCGCCCTGCTGCTCGATGTTTCCGTCGCGCAGCAAGACAATGCGGTCGGCGAGCGTCATGGCCTCGATCTGGTCATGTGTGACGTAGACCATGGTGCGTTTCAGTTCCTGGTGCAGGCGCTTGATCTCGACGCGCATCTCGTCACGCAACTGCGCATCGAGATTGGAGAGCGGCTCGTCGAAGAGGAATATCCGCGCGTCGCGCACAATGGCGCGGCCGATGGCGACGCGCTGCCGCTGGCCACCGGACAGCTCGCGCGGGCGGCGCTGCAGCAGGCTTGTGATGTTGAGCATCTCGGCGGCCCGTCCGACCCGCTTCCTGATCTCGCCATCCTCCATCTTGCGGGCGCGCAGGCCGAAGGCGATGTTCTCGTAGACGCTCATGAAAGGGTAGAGCGCGTAGCTCTGGAACACCATGGCAATGTCGCGGTCGCGCGGGCGGGCGTAGGTGACGTCACGCCCGCCGATTTCGATCCGGCCCCCATCCACCTCCTCCAGCCCCGCGATGCAGCGCAGCAGCGTGGACTTGCCGCATCCGGATGGACCGACGAGCACGGTGAACTCGCCGGAGGGTATGGCAATGTCGACGCCCTTCACGGCGTGAAGTGCACCATAGTGCTTGTGCAGATTGGAAATCGTCAGATCAGACATGGCTATCCCTTGACTGCTCCCAGACTGATGCCGCGCACGAGATACCGTTGCAGCAAACTCACCGCGACGAAGACGGGCAGCGTGCCGAGAACCGACATGGCCGCGATCTTCGCCCAGAAGGTGGACTGCGATCCGAAATACTGGCTGATCTGCACGGTGAAGGTGATGACCTCGGTGCGCGTGAGGATGAGCGCGAAGAGGAATTCGTTCCACGAAAAGACGAAGGCGAAAATCGCGGTGGCGATAAGGCCGTTGCGGGCCATGGGCACCGTCACCTTCCACAGCACAGCGAGGTGCGAGTAGCCATCGACGAGGGCCGCCTCCTCCAGTTCCACGGGCACGTCCATCAGATAGCCGCGCATCATCCAGATCACATAGGGCAAGGCGAAGGCCGTGTAGAGCAGCACAAGGCCGGCGTAGCTGTCTGACAATCCGAACGAGGCATAGGCGAGGAAGATCGGGAACACGACGGCGATGGGCGGCAGCATGCGCTGGGAGAGGATCCAGATCGCGAGGTTTTCTCCGCCCGTGCGAAAGCGCGCGATGGCGTAGGCGCAGACTGTTCCCAGCACCATGGCCACCAGCGTGGAGAGACCCGCGATCACCAGGCTGTTCCACAGCGACCACACGTCACCATCCCTGAAGAGGGCGATGTAGCTGCCGAGTTGCGGTTGTGCGGGGAACCATGCCGGTGGCGACTTGAAGATTTCCTCCGGCGCCTTCAGCGAAATCATGAACATCCAATAGATGGGAAACAGGAAGATGATGGTGACGAAGGTGGAAATCGCATACCACGCCGCGCCCCGAAGAACTGGATGCCGCGCCCTCATCGCGCAATCTCCATGCGCCGCAGCAGCACCGTGACAACAAGCGAAAGGGCAATCAGCAGCACGGCCACGAGGGCCGCCGTGTAGCTGGTCTCGAAACTCTGGAAGCCGCGGACGTACATGAAGATGGAAATGGTCTCCGTCTTGTTGCCCGGTCCACCGCGCGTCAATTGCCACACGGCATCGAAAATGCGGAACAGGTCCAGGGCGCGGATGAGAACGGCAATGCCGAGGACGGGCGTGATGGCGGGCAGCACGATGCGGAAGAAAATCCGGAAGCGCCCTGCCCCGTCAATCTCCGCGGCTTCAAGTTGCTCCTTGTCCACATTGGCGAGTGCGGCGAGCAGGATGATGAACATGAAGGGTGTCCACTGCCACACCTCGGTGATGAGGATGGCCCAGAACGCCAGGTACGGCTTGATGATCCAGAGCAGCACCACGGGCTCACCCATGATCCAGCCGATGATCTGGTTGAAGGGGCCGAACTTGTGGTCGAGCATCAAGCGCCACATGGAACCCGCCACCATGGGCGAGACCATGGCCGGCAAAACAATGAGGGCCACGAACAGGCGTTTCAGCGGGCGGTCCTGCTGGAAGTGCAGTGCCAGCAGCAGGCCCAGCACAAGCTCCAGCGGCAAGGCCACGGCGAGCAGCAACAATGTCCTGCCCAGCGCCGCCCACACGCGCGCGTCCGTGAGCAGCTTCTGATAATTCGCAAGGCCGATCCAGTTTCCATCCTGCTTCGAGCCTGCGAGATCCTGGAAGCTCACCGCGATGGACCACAGGAAGGGGAAGAGCCCCACCAGCAACATGATGAACACGGCAGGCGCCACAAAGCTGAGCCCTGTGCCGCGCCGGCCGGCCCAGAAGGGCCGGCCGTTCGTTGTCGTCGTGGGAATGTCAGCCGTCACTCGCGATAGGCCGAGGGCTTGGAGGCCCAGACCTTGTAGGCTTCGCGCTGCTTGTCGACGCCGACAGACTGGGTGATCTGGTCCCATTCCGCAGCAAGCCCATCAAGTGTGGCCTTGGGGTCTTCACCACCAATGGCCGCCGTGACCGCCCGCGACATGGAATCCTGATACTTGAAGGTGTCGATCACAGACAGATCGGCATAGCCAGCCGCGGCACCATCCTGCAGCACTTTCAGGTAATCCTTCGCGCCGCCCCAGAGGTTCTGGTATTCGGGCGAATTGTAGTGGGAGATGCGGAACGGATCGCGCAGGCCCACGGGACGCATCACATTCTTCAGGCTTTGCGCCTTGGAATGCATCCACTGGGCATAGAGGTAGGCGGCGTCCTTGTTCTTCGAGTCAGGCGATACACCGGAGAGGAATCCGGACGCGAGCTGCGGATGGCCGCCGGGGTTGATGGCATAGCCGATCTTGTCGGCGACCACCGTCTTCGGCACCCACGACAGGGCTTCGTCCTGGATGTTCACGCCTTGCGTCCAGCGGCCAAGCGGTGGCCACGAGATCGTCATGGCGATGGTGCCGGCGTTGAGAGCAGAGAGGTTCTCCGCAAAGCCCCAGGTTTCGATGCCGGGAGACATGCACTTGTTCTGCTCCACCATTTCGGTGAGGGCCTGCACGCCGGCATCGCTGTTGACCGTTGCCTTCATGGACTCAGGATCAAAGAACTTGCCGCCGTGCGCGCGCAGCCGTTCTGAGAAGAAGAAGTGCAGGTAGCCGGTGTTGATCACGCCCGCGCCATAGATTTGCGGCTGATACTTGTCGGTGAGGAAGCAGGCGATGTCGCCGAACTCCTTGTAGGTCTTGGGCGCGGCAAGGTCGTAGCCGTATTTTTCCTTGAAGGCCTTCTGGTTATCGGCGTCCTCAAAAAGGTCCTTGCGGTAGTAGGTGACGAGCACGTCACCATCGACCACGAGGCCGTAGGTCTTGCCGTTGTATGTCATCCAGTCCCTGAAGGCCGGATTGATGTCATCGAATTCCTTGTCGGCGCCGT
>CALMLK010000187.1 GCA_937868035.1 uncultured Alphaproteobacteria bacterium | reverse complement strand
CCCTACCCGGTGAAGGGCCGGACGGCTCGGGAAATCTATGACGACATCAAGATCAATGCGCCGCGCATCGCTCCCAATGCCACCTTTGCTTTCACCGCCATGGCCACCAAGACCGTGAAGGCCCACAAGGTGGATGGCGCGGGCTGCCACTACAAGGGCTTCACCACCTCGGTCATCTACAACTTCTTCATTCCGCAACTGGCCGGGGGCAGCACGCTGAAGGCAGGCGTGGCAAAGAAGTGGACCGACTTCACAGCCTATCTGCAAACCCACGAGGAAGGCCACCGGGACATCTGGCGGGCGTGCTTTAAGCAGTATGATGCCCAGGCCGTGAAACTCACGGGGTCCGACTGCAAGGACCTCGACGTGCAGCGCGAGGCCCTGTTCACCGGCATCAAGCAAGCCTGCGTGCAGAAGGATGAAGATTACGACGTCATCTTCCGCAAGGCCGTGGTGAACCACCCGTTCATGCGCGAGGCCCTGAAGCCTGGCGGTGACAACGGGCGGAAGGACTAGGCCCGCGCGCCCAGCACACGGCCCGCCACGGCATCCAGTTTTTTCACGAGGTTCGCATCGCGCTTTTCCGACGCAGTCATGATGGCGAAGTCGAGGGCGCGGTCGGAGCCGATGGGGCACGGCGGATGTTCACGCGGGACGTTTGCCGCAAGGCGCAACACGAAGCGTTTCGCCAGCGCGCTGTTGCCCTTCATCGTCTGCACCACCTGCGCCACGTCGACGGCATCATGTGTAGGGTGCCAGGCATCGAAATCCGTCACCATGGCGATCGTGGCGTAACAAAGCTCGGCTTCGCGGGCGAGCTTGGCTTCGGGCATGTTGGTCATGCCGATCACGGACGCACCCCAGGCGCGGTGCAGGTTCGATTCCGCCAGCGTGGAAAACTGCGGGCCTTCCATGACGACGTAGGTGCCGTTGGTGGCATGTGGAATATTTTCTGATTTCAATGACTTGATCGCCAATGCTGCCAAACCGGGCGAAACCGGATGGGCGAAGGGCACATGCGCGACACAACCCGTTCCGAAGAAGGAACTGGCACGCAGATGGGTGCGATCGATGAACTGGTCGACGACGACAAAGGTGCCGGGCGTGAGTTCTTCCTTCAGCGACCCCACGGCGGAGAGCGAGATCACATCCGTCACACCGGCGCGCTTCAGTACGTCGATGTTGGCGCGGTAGTTGATGCTGGAGGGGGAGTAGACATGGCCCCGGCCGTGGCGCGGCAGGAAGACCACCGGGAGGCCGCTGATTTCGCCGCGGCGCAATTGGTCTGATGGTTCGCCCCACGGGCTCGTCACAGTCTCCCAGCGGGCGTTGTCCATGGGCACGTCATAAACGCCAGAGCCACCAATGATGCCGAGGATGGATTGAGACATGGCAGGCTCCGGGATTGTGAGTGGCGGATAGCAGTTAAAAATGAAAAGGGGCTGCCGAGGCAACCCCTATTCGTTACTCGCAGTTTGCTACCCGCTCTGCTCAGTGCGCGTCGGCCCAGATCTTCTTCTTGACCAGGTAGAGCATGGCCGTGAGCGCGGCGAGATAGAGGAGGACCATGAAGCCTGTCTGCTTGCGGTCTTCCATCTTGGGTTCGGCGGTCCACGTCAGGAACGCCGAGACGTCCTTGGCCATGGCGTCAACCGTGTTGGGGGCGCCGTCATCGAAGGTCACCTGGCCGTCAGCCAGCGGAGGCGGCATGCCGATCCAGTGGCCGGAACCAAAGTACGGGTTGTAATACTTGCCTTCCGGTTGCTCAGCGGCGAGTTCACCTTCCGGCGTCTCGTAGCCCGTGAGCACCGAGTAGACATACTGCGGACCACCGATGCCGTTCCACAGCTGGTTGAACGTGCCAAACCAGCCGGGACGCGACTTGGTGAGGAGCGACAGGTCGGGCGGAGCCGCGCCACCGTTGGCCGACTTTGCCGCTTCCGCGTTGGGGAACGGCGACGGGAAGGCATCAGACGGCAGGCCGGGGCGGTCGAACATTTCGCCGCTGGCGTCGAGCCCCTCCTCCAGCACGATGCCCAGCGCCTCATGAAGCGCGTAGGTCATGTTGATGGGAGCGGTGTGGTGGTAGACGCGCC